>JAGQJP010000230.1 GCA_020430585.1 Myxococcales bacterium
CAGCGCGATGTTGGCGCGCGCGATCACGGTAATTTTTCTCGTCGTCGTCATAACGCCCTTCTCTACCCCAGCGTCGGAGCGCTGTCAACCAGGGCCCAGAGGCGTTTTTTTCGAAGGTGAAAAAAATTCCTAAAGTCCCGAGACGACGAAGCCGACGGAGTATATGTGGCGACCGTCAGGGTGCGCCGACAACTGTCTCGTGTCGACGGCGCATTCGGACGCCGAGCTACAAACAGAAACAAAGGGTTTGAGCCCCCGAAACGAAGTGAGGTGGGAGATGGGTGAGTTGCGTGCAAGTCTCGACAAAGTGTTCGTCGCGTTGATTCTCGCCGTATTGGCGGTCGGCTGCGGTCAGAACAGCGCACCGCTTTCGACGACCGAGCAGGGGCTCAGCGTCGAGTCGGTGACCAAGATCGACAGCAATCGCACACTACGCGATCCAGCGAACGCGGCGTACGTCAATCTGGCGACCAACAGCGTCGTCGCGCTGAAGGTGTCCTCGCTCACCCCGACGCAGTTGGGAACGCTGGCGGGGACCACGCGCAACGTCACGACGCTGCGTGACGAGATCGTGCGCGACAGCCTGGCGACCAAAACGCGCATCTTCTACGTCACCTTCCGCCTCTACAACAACGTGCAGGAAGGGCAGAGCCTGGGCCGCATCGATACGAGCCACGGTCGGCTCGATCTGGTCGGCACCGAGAACTTCAGCCTCGACGACATGGTCGAGTACCGCAGCGACGAAAACGCCGTGACCTGGAGCTTCAGCCCGTCGCTGGAAGAGAAACGCGTCACCGTGCGGATCAACGCCACCTATCGCGACGTCGATCTCGCGCAGATGCGCCTGACCGTTCAGCACGGCACCGAGCAGTTGGTGATCGCCCTCAAAGATCTCCCCAAAGTGCCGACCCAGCTCTTGGTCAAGAATAACATCCACCTCTCCGCCTCGGGCTTCAACCTCGAAGCGGAAACCTGTACGATCGGCGCGATTTCCGGCCAGATCCTGACCCAAGGCGACGTCAGCCTCTTCAAGGGCGTCTGGCACGACCCGGTCAAGCAGCTCTCCACCGAGGTGGAGATGGTCCAGAGCGGCGACGTGCTCAGCGGGATGACGACCAACGGCAAGTATCCGACCGGTCAGACGATGAGCGGCGACATGTTCAATACGGGGATCTTCTACGGCACCTTCACCAACAAGTTCACGGCGGAGCGCGGCTACTTCGACGGCCAGCTCTA
Organism: Myxococcales bacterium; assembly: GCA_020430585.1. Lineage (GTDB taxonomy): Bacteria > Myxococcota_A > UBA9042 > JAGQJP01 > JAGQJP01 > JAGQJP01. Next base: position 1,237 of record JAGQJP010000230.1, read on the forward strand.
CGTGAGCGAAAAAGATCCGACGGACGTGGTCTTCCGCGGGAACTGGCAGACCGAGTGCGTCGCGCCGTAGCGCGCGGCGAGAGCGAACGACGACACCGAAACGCGGGGCACCAAACCCGCGCCTCAGCAAGAGCCCCGGCCCAGCCGGGGCTTTTCTTTTCAGAACGCCTGGCGCATCGTCGCGACGAAATTTCCCGGCCAGATCCGCCCCCCGCTGCCGGCGACGGGGAAGCCCCAGTCGATGCGCACGACGGCGCGGTCCCATTGCGGCACGACCATCCGCAGGCCGAGGCCGATCCCCTGCTTGATCCGCATCTTGTGGTAGTCGTCGAAGACATCGCCGACGTCGTAGAAGGCGGCGAAGCCGAGCTGCAGGGTGAAGAGCGAGACGCTGCGCGAGCGAAACTCGAGATTCGAGACCAGAACGTTCTGCCCGATGAAGGCGCCGTTCGTGAAACCGCGCAAGCGCGTGTCGCCGCCGAGGGAGACGCGCGTGTTGCGGTCGTTGTGGAAGCGCGACTCGCTCGTGACCTGCCAGAGGAAACGCCCGAGGAACCAGAGCGGAGAGACGTGCAGCATCGACGCGCTGATGCTGACGTTCGCCGCGCGCTCGGGCTCGAGCTCGGCGGAAACGTTGAGCTGCACGCGAACCAGATAATCGCCAATCGCCCAGGTGTAGCGAATCGCCGTCGAGATGCCGAGGAAGTCGCGTGCGACGCCCCAGAGGCGGCTGGGCCAGAAGAACGAGAGCGAGATGTTGTGGCCGATCTGAAAATCCTCGGTCAATCCCAACGAATCGACATTGACCATCTTCTTGTAGCGTGCGCGGTAGGTCTGATACTCCAAGACCGGATAGTAGAGGGTCTCGTCGACGGGCATCACGTCTCGTCGAAAATTTGCGCGCGACGCCTCGGGAACCTCGCCCGGGATCCGATAGCGCGAGACGAGGTAGGCCAGCCCGAAGGAGATGTTGTGCTTGATGTCGAAACCGTAGGAGCGCGTGATCCAGAGCGAGCCGCGATAGGTCTGTAGGCGATAGACGTAGGGGATCGCGTCGTCGTCCGTCGTCCCGGGATCATCGTAGGTTCGCAGCTTCGAGCCGATGTAGGAGCGCGTCGTGCCGACGTTGAAGCGCGTCTCGAGGGAGACCGCCCAGCGATCGCGCAGCGTGAAGAGCGGGCGTTGGATCGTCAGCAGCGCGTCGCCCCCCTCGAGCTTGCCGCTCTGGCGGTTCATGATCACGTCGAAGTCGAGGGACATCCCCCACGCCGAGTGGCCGAAACGGCGCGTCGCGTAGAGCGGGCCAAAGGAGACGGTGTCCTGCTTGAGCAGGAAATTGGCGCCGACGGTGTGGTGTCGACCGACCAGGTTCTCCTCGGTGGGCTGCAGGAAGAGATAGATCAGGTTGCCGTCGGCGACGCGGAAATCGGTGTTCAGCCGAATGCTCCAGAGATCTTTGGTCACGACGAGGATGTCGATCGCCCCCGCCTGGTCCGAGAGGACCGGGACGATCACCGCCAGCGAGAACTGCCGCAACCCGCGCAGGATCCGCTCGCTCTCCTCGATGCGTTGTGGATCGAAGCGCTCGCCCGCGGCGAAGAGCAGCTCGCGCCGCACCATGCTCGTCTTCGAGGTGACGTGGAGCCAGTTGAGCCAATTCGGAAAGAAGTCGTCCTTGCCATAGACATCGAGGGTGACGATGCGAATCCGATGGATTCGCTTGCCCTCGGGCGCGGGGTGAATCGCCAGCTTGTAGCGCTCGATCACGTCGCGCAGCGCTCGGCGCTCGAGGGTGGGCAGCTTCTTGAGCAGCCTGGCCGCCTGAAGCGGGGCGCCGACGAAGCTGAGCGCGAGCGCCACGAACAACCAGCTCGCGCCCCCAGGACGATCGCCCACTGGTCTCGCGCGGCGCCCGTTAGAAGACATCGGGCACGTCGGGACGGAAATCCGGGTAGTAGAGCATGCGCACGGCGCGCAGGACCCAGATCGTCAGAAACTCGTTCCCGTCGTCGTTGTGGCCCCACATTCCGTTGGTCAGCTGCTGGTCGCGAACCCAGCGAAAAACCGACTCCAGCGACTCGTCGGTGCGCTCGTAGCCAAAGCGGGTGAGGATGTAGAGCAGCTTGACGGCGGGCCAACCCAGCGCCCCCGCTTCGTCCCACTCGTAGTAGAGCGAATGCCAATCGCGCACCCGCGTGTAGCCCTTGCTGTGCATCCGCTTGAAGATCGAGGCGAGGAGGAAGTCGCAAGCGCGGCGCATCTCGTGGGCGTCACGAAACTCTTCGAACGCCGAGAGGCCCAACAGCAGATGCAACGTCGCGCCAACGTCCGATGGCGTCTCCTCTTCGCTGCGTACAGAGGGCACATCGGCGCGCCCCCAACCGCCGTCGGGCCGCTGAAGCTGCAAGATTCGCTGAATCAGCCGATTGTTGTCCCGATTGTGAACGTAGCCGAGGCTGGTCAGAATGAAGAGCAAGAGCCCGTTCTCGGGGAGCGGCAAGGGAAACAGACCGCTGCCGAGCTGATGGGCGTACACGAAGTCGACCCCCATCTGAACGACGGCGTCGAACTGGTTGGCGCCGAAATCGGCGAGCTTGAACAGCGTGAGCGCCGCCTCCCAGAGCTCTGTGCGGCCGTCGATCTGCGGATCCCAGCCACCGTCTTCGCGCTGCCGCTCTTCGATCCGCAGTCGCGGCGGAAAGTCGCGAATGCCCTTGCGCATCGCCTTGACCTGCACCGCCGTGACCTGGCCGCCGAACTCGGTGACGACCGAATAGATCACCGGGTAAAGCGCCGAGCGCATCAGCGGTTTGAGCGGTTCACGGCTCAAGATCGTGTGAAAGGGCAGCATCGGACCCCGATTATGGACCAGCCGGGCGGTCGGGGTCAACGCTCCCTTCGCCTCCCGCTCCGAGTTGACGTGGCGGCTCGGCGACCCAGCGCCGCAGTAGCCGCTCGAGCAGGCGAGCCTGGCGCTCGATCACGCCGCCTTCGCCGAGAGAAGCGGCGACGCGGCGAAGCCCCTCGACCACCCGGCGATGGCGCTCTTCGTCGAGCAGCAACGTGCGCGCGGCGTCGGCGATCTGCCGCGGGTTGAACCAGCGCTGCACCAGCTCGGGAACGAGGCGCTCACCCGCGAGCAGATTGACCATCCCGATGTGCTCGACGCGAATCAAGAGTCGGGCGAGCCAGTAGGTGAACGGCGAGAGGCGATACCCAATCACCATCGGGCGTCCGAAGATCGCCACCTCGAGGGTCGCCGTTCCCGACGCCACCAGCGCGAATTGCAGGTCGGCGAGGGCCGCGAAGGTCCCGCTCTCCGCCACCTCGAGCTCGACCGAGGCCCGATCGAGCAGCGGTTGCACGCGCTCGATGGCGATGTTCGGCGCGCGAACGTAGACGAACCGGGCGTTCGGAACGAGCTCTTTGAGCGCGGGCAGCGCCTCGAGCATCACGGGGAGCAGACGGCGCACCTCGGACCAGCGGCTGCCCGGGAGGATCCCGATCGGAAAGGATTGGTCGACGCGCGGCATCATCGGCGGCGCGATCGCGTTCGCCGAGGCGAAGGCGGCGAAGCGATCGACCAGTGGATGCCCGACGTAGCTCGCGGGCACGCCATGTTCGAGATAGAGCGGCTCTTCGAAGGGAAACAGGACGAGCATGTGGTCGACGAGGCGTCGGATCTGTCGAATCCGCCCGAAGCGCCAAGCCCAGATCTGCGGGCTGACGAAGTAGAGGACGGGGATCTCGAGGCGACGCAGCGTCTTGGCCAGGCGCAGATTGAAGTCGGGGAAGTCGACGAGGATCGCCAGGTCGGGCTTTCGCTCGCGCACGGCGCGCTTGAGGGTGCGCATCGCTCGGATGATCGTGAACAGGTGGCCGAAGACCTCGATGATCCCCGTGACGGTGAGCTGCTCGAGGCCGACCAGCGTCTCCACCCCGACCTTGCGCAGCTCGGCGCCGCCCATCCCGAAGACCTCGAGTGGCCCGTGCGCGGCGCGATAGCGCTCGAGCAGACTCGCACAGAGCGTGTCACCCGAGACGTCGCCAGCCGAGACAAAGAGGCGATAGGCGCGCGCCGTCATGAGCCGTACATCTCGCGGTGCTGCTGAATCCGCCGCTGGATCTGCACCGCCAGGGAGAGGGCCCGCAGCCCCTCTTCGCCGCTCACCGCGGGCTGCGCCTCACCCTCGATCGCCCTCCAGAAGGCGCGCAGCTCCTCTTCGACCGGGTCGCGGTCGACGACCTCGAGCTCGTGCCCACGGATTGAGCGCCCCTCGCGATAGACCCGCTGGGCGCGGCGCTCGCCGCAATCGATCGAGACATAGCCGCTGCGGCTGAAGACGCGCACCTTCCGCGTCGGCTTGGGTGTGACGCGGCTCACGGTGAGGTTCGCGACGCAGCCCGTGGCAAAGCGCAGTCGGGCGTTGGCGATGTCGATCTCGTCGGAGAGGACGGGGGATCCGACGGCGTCGATCTGGACGATCGGCGCGTCGATCCACGCCAGCAGCAGATCGAGGTCGTGGATCATCAGATCGCGGATCACGTCGACCTGGCCATCGCGGGGGTCGGGCATCCCGAGCCGGTGCACTTCGACGAATCGCGGCGCCTCGATGTGGGGCGCGGCGGCGACGACGGCGGGGTTGAAGCGCTCCTGGTGCGCGACCTGCAGCACCACGCCGCGACGGCGAGCGGCCTCGATCAAACGGTGGCCTTCACTCTCGGTGTGCGTGATCGGCTTTTCGATCAAGAGGTGCAGGCCGAGCTCGATCAACCGCTCGCTCGCCGCACCGTGCTCGCGCACCGGAACACAGATGCTGGCAGCGGCAGCGCGGCCCGCGAGCTCGTCGAGATCGCCCAGCGCCTCGCCGCCAACCGCCGAGGCAAGCGCCCGGGCGCGATCGATGTCGAGATCGTGAATCCCGATCCACTCGGCGCCGATCGCTCGGTACTTTTCGGCGTGAATCCGCCCCATGTGGCCAGCGCCGACGATGAGGACTCTCACCGATTGTTCCCTGGATAGAGTTTGCGGAGGATGTGCTGGTACTTCTCGATCACGACCTGACGTTTCAACGTATCGGTCGCTGTGAGCTCTTCCCGCTCGCGCTGGAACGACTCGTCGAGGATCACGAACTTCTTGATCGTTTCGTAGGGGGGGAGCTGCGTGTTCAGCTCTTCGATCACCTCGTGAATCAAACGATAGACCCGCGGGTCCTGGGTCAGCTCGGCGAAATTGCGCGACGCCATCCCCTGCTTGCGGGCGAACTCTTGGATCGCCTCGCGCTCGACGGTGACCAGCGCGCAAAGGTAGTCATCGCCTGGCCCGTAGACCAGGGCGCTGTCGATGTAGCGGTTCGTCCGCAGCAGATTCTCGATCGTCAGCGGCGAGATCGACTGGCCGCTGGGCGAGGAGATCAGATCCCGCTTGCGATCGATCACGCGAAGAAAGCCCTCGTCGTCGAGCTCGCCGACGTCGCCCGTGTGCAGCCACCCCTCGTCGTCGACGCTCGCCTCGTCATCGGGCGCGAGGTAGCCCTTCATCACCGAGGGCCCGCGAACCCAGATCTCTCCGTCGTCGGCGACCGCCGTCTCGAGACCCGGCAGCACGCGCCCCACCGTCCCGAGCTTGAACCAGTCGGGCGGGTTCAGGTGGGTCAGCGCCGTCGCTTCGGTCAGGCCGTAGGCTTCGAGCGCCGGGAGGCCGACCCAATGGAAGAACTCCAGCGCCTGCGTGGCGAGTGGCTGCCCCTTGTAGACGACGAAGCGCAAGCCACCGCCCCAACGCGCCTGCAGATCGCGGAAGAACAGGCGGTTGGCGACATTGTACGAGAGCCGCAGCATGCCCCGCGGCCTCCGGCCGATGTAGCGCAAGCGGCTCACCTGGCGCCCGATTCCCTTGGCCCAGCGGAACAGGCGCGTCGACCAACCGCCGCGCTGGCCGAAGGCGGCGACGATCTCGAGATAGAGCCGATGGAGCTGGGGTCCGTAGGTCACCAGAAACGTCGGCGCGAGCTGGACCCAATCATCGCGCAGGCGTAGGGGTCCGGGGTCGAGGAGCAGCGGATACCCGACCACCGTGCCCAACAGGGCGAAGACCTTGGTGTAGACGTGGGCGACGGGGGCCTGAATCCAACAGCGATCCTTGCTGCTCAACGGTAACAGCCGCGTGAGCGAGTCGAGCTGCGCGAGGAGATTGCCGTGGCTCAAGACCACGCCCTTGCGCTGCCCCTGCGTCCCCGGTGTGAAGGAGATGATCGCCGCGTCCTCGGGTCGCACGCTCGGCGGCGAGAACGACGTGCGGCGCGCGCGGTGGCGCAGCTCGTCACGGGTCAGCGCGCCAGCGGCGCCGAGATCGACAGAGGGGCTGACGGTGTCGGAGTAGAAGATCGTGTGTTCCAGGCGCGGCAGCGAAGGGCGCAACGCCGAAAGCATCTCCCAGTGCGGCCGATCGGCGACGAAGACCGCCCGAGCCTCGGTCTGCCCTAGCATCCGACTGATCTCGTCGGGTTTGTCTTCGAGATAGAGCGGCACCGAGACGCAGCCAGCGAACCAGATCGCCATCTCGACGACCAGCGCATCGAGGCCGAGGGGAAGCACCAGCGCGACGCGGTCGCCCGGCGCGAGGCCGATCGACTGGAGCGCGGTTGCACACTCGCTCGCTCGCGCCTCCCACTCGCGCCAGCTCATCTCGAGTGGCTCGTCGCCATCCTCCCCGCTCGAATCGAGCGTCTGAGCGGCACATTCGTCGGACAGCTGGCGCACGCGCCGTCGAAACAGGTCGGCGAGCGAGGTGGCTGATGTGGCGGAGCTCGTTGTCATTCGTCGGGGCCGCCCAGGTCGGTGTGCTGAGCATCATAGCAACCTGCGAATTTCGCTGTCAAGGCGCGAGCGACCCGCGATCGAGGCGATTTTCTGGACAGATCGGCG
>JAGQJP010000231.1 GCA_020430585.1 Myxococcales bacterium
CCTGATGGTCGATCGGCGCGCAGAGCACCGAGGTCGGCCGATTCAAATCCAGGCGTTGCTCGGTTGCCCAGCGCGGGTCCTTGCGCGCGTCGGTGAGCACCAAGCGCTCGCCCGTCCGCGCGACGTAGGTCACCATGCTGACCGGCAGGTCCAGACACGCTTCGATCATCGTTCCCGGCTTCACCAGATCGACGCCATCGACATCCTTGGCGGCGCCGATGCGCAGGCAGCCCTGGTCGTCGACGACGAGGTAGCCACTCGTCGCGCCGGCGTTTTCGATCGCGACGCCGAGCACGCGCCCCAGGAGCCGATCGAGCCGCGTTTCGCTGGAGATCAGGTTTGCCGCCTTGAACAGGCTCGCCAGGTCCAGTCCCCCAAATCCGCCCGTGGTCGTCGCGCTGCTGCTCGAGGTCGACCCGCCGCTGCTCCGCTTGGGTTCGAAGGCCATGCCACCGAGAAGCTCGGCGAATTCGGCGCCCAGCTGCGCCACCTTGGCCCGCGCCCCCCAGCGATCGTAGACGAACGACGCTTCGAGTAGATAGGCGCGCGCGGCGGTCTTGCTGCCCCGGGCAAGGTGGAAACGAGCGCAGAGCTCGTTCCCCAGTGCCTCCTCGTGGGTGAAGCCGGCGCTGGCCGCCTCGGCGATGGCCCGGTCGTAGAGCTGCATCGCCTCGCCCTGTCGATTCTCGACCCGAGCGATCTCCGCCTCGACCAGATGCAAGCGATGGGCGTGGTTCACGGGCGAGAAACCGGCCCACATTCGCAGGAGCGCGAGATCGGCCGTTACGGCCTCCAAAATCCCGGCGGGGTTCACACCTGTCGCCGCGTGCGCGAGCAGCGTCAGCGCGCGGTACTGATGCCACCAGACGACCGCGTACGTGGCCACCGCCCCGTCGGAGTAGGGCCCCATCCGCTCGAGGAAGCTCGTGGCGCCGTCGATATCACGGAACAGGTAGCGAACGAAGGTACCCATTGCCCCGGCAACGCAGAGCGCGCCGCGAAAATTGATCGCCTCCAGCGCGGGAATCTCGGTCGCCTCGTCGAAGCTCGGCCCGCAAAGCCGTGCGGGATCGGGCGCCGACCCGAGGAGATTGTCGATCGCCTGTTTGTACGGCGTGCTACAGCCGAGGGCCGGCATCTGAGCGTGGTGCTCCAAAATCGCCACATTGCGCGAGGAGACGTCGCGCATCTCCGAGAGCGCCACACCCGCGAAAAAGCCGTGGATGATCTGCCCGTGGAGGCCCCAAGCCGCGTATTCGAGATCGCCGCAGTCCAACCCGAGGCGTACCGCCCGGCGTTCCATCTCGATCGAATCGAGCACGGGATCGACGAACGGCTTCACGTGGCAGGCAACGACGTGCAAGGTCTTCGGCTGCATCGAGTGGTCGTCGATGCGCTCGAGCAAGCCGAGGGCGATCTCTGCCATCCGATACGCCACGTCGACCATGTTGACCGCATTCAGCACCAAGCCGAACACGGCGAAACCATACGCCGACTCTTTGAAGATGCCCAGTTCCATGGTCGTCCGAACGATGTTGCACGCCAACAAGGGCAAGAGGTTCGGTACGGCCAGGTAGGCAGAGGACATCACCAGGTTTTGGATGCGAAGCGCCGCAACGTCGCGGGGATTGTCGGCGATCGGCTGAGAAACGATGGACTCCGCGGCTCGGGCCTGCAACAGGGCCAGCGTAGCGCCCACGGCCGTCTCGATGTCGCGTTGGCTCGGGGCCGTCGGGAGCGACACACCGAGCGGTTCGAGCACAGTCAGAGCGAGTTGCACGGCCTCGAGAAATTGCTGGCGGCTGACGAGGGCGTAGATCTTCACTTCTTGGGCGGCGACTCGATCGAGGAGCGATCGCCCGTTCGTCACCGCGGTCCCGACGAGGCGAGACATCCGCTCGTGGTCTCCGGTCAGGTAGGCCGCACGTGCGCCCTCTACGTGGATCGCCAGGGTCTCGTCGTAGCTCGCCTCCCAGGCGTCGGCGCTCAAGAGCTCGTACGCCCGTTGATAGTAGGCGCTCGCCGGCTGGAAGGCGGCTGAGCTCAGGGCGCGACGCGCAGCCTGGAGGTTGAGGGAGCGCAACATCATCCGCTCGTCGGCGTCGCCAATCAACGACCCCGCGCGGTTCAAGTGTTCGACCAGGTCGAACAGTCGCTCATCCCGACCCTCTGGGGTCAGCGTCGCGAGCATGAACCGGCCGACGCGAAGATGGACCTGCGCCGCGTCCGCATCGTCGAGCAGCGCCCGCGTCGCTTGCCGAATCCGGTCGTGGACGAAGTAGCAGCTGAAGCTCAACGTCGCCGCGTCGGCGTCCTCGACGAACCAGAACCCCTCGGCGGCCGGTCGCACCAGCTCGGCGGTGAGGGCCTCGCGCAAATTGTTCAGCGTCTCGCTGCGACTCTCGCCCCGGGCGACCGAGAGCGTCTCGAGGTCGAAGATGTCCCCGATACACGAGGCCGTCTGCAACGTCGCGCGGCTAGCCTCGGAGAGCTTGCCGATCTGTCCCGAGAGAAAATCGATCACGTTCTCGGTGATCGGTTGCGATTGAATCGCTTCGAGATCGAGCTGCCAACAGCGCTCGTCGATGTCGAACCAGAGCAGGCCGTCGGCGTGCAATGACTCGAGGAATCGTCGCAGATAGAAGGCGTTTCCTCCGGTCTTGTCCTGGCAGAGCACGGCGAGCCGAACGCGCCCCTTTGCCCCGACCAGTGTGTCCGAGACGAGCTCCAACACGTCGTCTTCGCTCAGCGGACCGAGATGAATCGTGTCGACGGCGGCGCGGGCGCTTCGCCACTCGTCGAGCAACCCGGTCAGCGGATGGGAGTCGTCGACCTCGTTTTCCCGGTAGGCGCCGATCAACAGCACGTGCTGACTGGTCGGATCGGTGGCCAGCTTGGCCAACAGATCGAGGGTCGAGAGATCCGCCCACTGGAGGTCGTCTAGAAAGATGACCAGCGGATGTTCCGGAGACGCCAGGGCGTGCACGAACTCGGCGATCACCAACTGAAAGCGGTTGCGGGCCTCGGCCGGGGTGACGTCGGCCAGCTCCGGCTGCTCACCGATGATGTGGGCGAGCTCGGGAATCACCTCGGTCAAGATTCGGCCATTCGCGCCGACGGCTTCGAGAATTCTCGCCCTGGTCCGAGCGATCACCGGGCTCTGTTCGGTGAGGAGAATTCTCGCCAGCCCGCGGAATGCCTGGATCAAGCTGCTCAATGGCCGCCCGCGGTCGAACTGGTCGAATTTGCCCTCGACGAACGTCGCCCCGTGGTCGAGCAGGGACTGTTGCACCTCTCGTACGAGCGAGGTTTTGCCGATCCCCGAGTAGCCCGTGACCAATAGAACCCGTGCTTTCCCACGAGCCGCCCGTTCGAAGGCGTGCCGCAGAATGCCAGCCTCTTGGTCTCGACCATAGAGTTTCTGCGGAATGCGCAGATGCTCGTCGATGTCGCCTTCCCGCAGTTGGAAACGCTCGATGGCGCCGCTCTCGGTCCATTCCGAGCGGCAGCGTTCGAGGTCCAACTGGAGACCCCCGGCGCTCTGATACCGATCTTCGGCCCGCTTCTCGAGGAGCAACATGACGATGTCCGAGAGCTGCGGCGGGATGCGCGCGTCGATCTTGTGCGGCGGTGTCGGTGTCTTCGCCAAATGGGCGTGAACCAGCTCCAACCGATCGGTGTAGACGAAGGGCGGGCGCCCGGTGAGCAGATCGTAGAGCGTCGCGCCGAGAGAGTAGAGATCGCTGCGACAGTCGACGAGGCGGTTCATTCGACCCGTCTGCTCCGGCGAAGCGAAGGCCGGCGTCCCCTGGAACTCGGTCTGTGGCACCGTCGCCACGGACTCGCGATCGAGGACCTGCGCGATCCCGAAGTCGATCAGCTTGGCGATGCGCTGCCCCCGGTTCCAGACGATGTTCGACGGCGTGATGTCCTTGTGCACGATGTTGCGTCGGTGCAGTCCGGCGAGGGCCGCTGCAACCTGACAGGCGATCTCCAGAGACTCGCCCAGTTGCAAGGGTTGCGCGCTCCGGCTGCGCGCGAGGGAGGTCGCCCCGAAGTCCTCGAGCAGCATGCTCAGCCGACCATCGCTCGAGCACATCTCGTGAACGGCGATCACCCCGGCGCCCGCCGCTTTCCGAGTGATCTCGAATTCCCGCAGGAACGTGGCGACGATCTCCGGGCTCGGATAGAGCGAGCGGTGTTGCTTGACGATCACAGAACGATTCAGAGTCGTGCTGTGGCCGCGATAGATCAGCGAGCGCGCACCCTCGAAGATACACTCGTCTACCCGATACGGCGGCGTGGCCATCGGCGCCCCGACTTGGTTGATCGTTGACTGTTGAGTGCTACTCAGTATAGAGCGAACGAGGTGCGCGGTCAAGCGGGGGTACGCGCCCAGGGTCGTCCCGAGCGAACCTTTGGCGGTCGGCGATGTCGGGTCCGCGGAGCGTCAGCGGCCCACCACGTCCATCCGACCGTCAATCGGCGAAGGGAACCGTGTCGAGGAATGGCAGATGCGAGGTGTAGCTCGTCAGCGGCCGCGTGCCCTCTTCGCCAGCGTGGCTGCCGATGATGAAGGTGCGAGACTTTGCGATCCCGGCGCGCTCGTAGGCGGCGATGTCGGTCGTCGCATTTCCGTACGCATAGACGATGTCGAGGCCCACCTCGTTCTTGAGATAGGCGAGGTAGCGCGCTTTGTAGGAGATCGTCGCCTCGCTGCCCTTGACGAAATCGCTCTCGGTCTCGTTCAGGTGCAACACCCCGTCGGCGAATCCGCGACTCGAGAGCCAGGAGCGGGTCAAGGCGGTAAGGATGTCGGGCCGCGCGGAGAGGAAGATCACCTGGTACCCCTTCTGGGCGTAGGCGGCGACGACGGTGTCGGCGTTCGGGTACATCTTCTGGTCGTAGCTGTCGCCGTCGGTCAGGAGCTCGTCGACGATGTCCTTGATCAGCTCGCCATCAGAGGTCGTAAGCGTCCCGTCGATGTCGAAGACGACCGCCTTCTTGCCCTTGGGCACGACGGTCAGCGAGAAGGTCTCGGTCATGCTCAGGTCGCCGGCGACGACCATCTTCACGTCGTAGCGACCGATCCCCGGCGCATTCTGCCAGGGGATCTGGAAGAAGGCCCGGCCTCCATCGTCCTGGATCCCGAAGATCGAGCCGTATTGACCGTCGTCGCTGGTGTACACCGTCCCCAGCAGCGCGAAGGGATCGCACGTGCCCGAGCGCAGATAGACGCGCACCTTCTCATCTTTGAGGTCCTTGTCGATCGCCCCGTAGGCGAACTTGCCGATCAGCACCATCGCCTGGTCGGGGTTGAAGATCGCATCGGTACCGCGGTGATGCGGATCGCCCGTCTTGACGATCAACCAGCTGGCGACAGAGTGGCGCCAGGACTCGCTGGTCTGAGACTCCAGGCCTCGGAAATCACACCAGTACCAGCCGTCGCCTTTGCCCGTGGACTCGGTCGGCGTCTCGGTCGAGATCGGCTCGACGTCGGCCGGCTCGCAGGCCACAGCGAACAACGCCGCCGCGATCGCGATGATCGTCAGTCTTCGAAAAAAACCCAGTTGGCCGTCTTTGCTCTTCATTGCCCACTCCGCTAGTGTCGGTTCACTCCAGTAGGCCCTCGTTAATAGCAAAGAGCGCGCCAACACCTGCGTCAACGCACCACACCCGCGCCAGGAGCGGCGTCGGGCGGAGTCGGGCGATCGGTCTCACCCCCTCGCGCCGGGTTCGGTTGTCCCCTTCGGAAGCCGTCGACCGGACGGGCGATCTCGAACCTCGCGAGAGCCAGAGCTTTGCCCGTCAACGATCAGTCGAAGCCAAGAAACGCGCGGAGCTCGGCGTCGGTCACGCCGGCGTCATCCGTCAGGTCAACCCCCTGCAAATTCTCTGGGACCGACGGCGTGCGGAAGCGATAGTAGTCGAAGCGCGCCACGAGGTCCGGCGTGGTGGAGTCGTCCAGCGGCAACGCGGAGATATTGTGGCCGAAGGGATTGTCGGGGTAGACCCGGGCGACGCTGTTCCAGTCGGTGTACGTCGTGATCCCGACCTGCAGCGTCTCGGGCATCAGGTCGTGATGGTAACGACGATGGATGCGCCAGACCGGGTCCGTGGGGAAGCGGATCATCATGATGAAGTACTGACCGATCCGAGCGACGCGAATCAGCGCCGCCCCCAGGTTGTGCGTGTGGTCGTTGGTCTGGGGATCGACGTCGAGATCGATTTGAAGCACCGAGTCGCTGTTTCGCGTGCGCTTCACCTCGGTCTGGTAGGTACCGGGCGTGTTGGCGCAACCGAGCGAGAGGAACATGTAGTTCTCGCCGTCCGGGACGTTGCTCTGCGGATTCCCCGCCGTCCAGTCGCTGGGCTGTGTGATGGTGTCTCGAGGGCGTCGCACGAAGATCCCGCCGAGGGAGAAGAGCTGCCCCGGCGCCCCATTGCCCGCGCGGTTGCGCACCTCGACGGAGGTCGTGACGACGAAATCGCCCGTCACCAGCTTGAACATCAGCACACCCCGGTAGTCTTGATACCAGGTGCTGCTGTAGGGCATCATCATCAGCCATCCGGCGCGGCTGCTGTTGATGTCGAGGCCCTCGAGCTGGTCGTGTGGCCAGCCCTCGACCTGATAGATCCGCTTCCAGCTCAGCAACGTCGCGGCGTCGTCGAACTCGTCGGAGAGCCCCGCGAGGGGATCGCTGCCACCGCTGTCCGGCGTCGCGTCCAACGTCACGTCCGGCGTTCCATCATCCGCTAGCGCATCCTCGTCGCTGTCGATGGGCGCCGCGTCTTCTGGGGCGTCGCTGGTCGCGACGTCGACGGTCGCGGTGTCCGCCACATCGGACTGGGCCACGGTGTCGGCTGTGCCGTCGGGGCTCGCGTCGGATGGCGCCGCATCGAGCGTGCTGGCGTCCGTCACCGCGTCCTGCGTGCCGTCCCCGAGCGACGTGTCGGGGGTCGAGTCGTTCGGCGCGCCATCGGATGAGAGATCCACCAGCGACAGGTCGTCGAGCGACCCATCCGCCGAGGCGTCGGCGAGCGACCCGTCCGCCGAGGCGTCGGCGAGCGACCCGTCCGCCGAGGCGTCGGCGAGGGACCCGTCCAGCGAGGCGTCGCCGGGCGCGATATCGAGGGTCGCGCCGTCACCCGATGCATCCCCGAGCGACGTGTCGCCTGGCGTGAGCATGTCCGCGGCGCTCGAATCCAGGCCGCAGGTCGAGCAACCATCGCCGCCAGTGCTATCGGCGGTCGTCTTCGACGACGAGCCGCAGGCGCACAAGGCGATCGAAAGACAGGTGATCACGAGCCATTTCAACATGCTGCCGAATCCTTTCCGGTCGTGGGACGACGCGACGCGCGCCCCCAATCGCGGGACGTGCCAACATGATAGTGGATCTCAATATAGCACGGCAGCGAAGGCCTAATGCGGGGAAATCCACCCGAGTAGCTTCAGCACGGGTTTGGCGATACCGCCGAGCCCTTCGGCGACGATGCACCCGACAGCGACCGTCGTCAGCGTCAGCTCGCGGATCTTGAAGAAGCGTTGGAGGACGATCCAGAAGAGCAGCCCGCCGAGGAAAAACGAGAAGTCGTAGCAAACGGGCAGCACCAGACCGAGACCGAGGCCGAGGGACGAGGGGAGCCACTTCTCGATCGACGGTCGCGATTCGAGGAGCACATAGACCACGCCGACGGCGGCGGCGATCAAGAGCGACTCCATCGCAAACGGCGGCATCCTGCTCGAGCCGTCGAAGACCATGGCGCTGGCGGCCCACATCTTGGCGACGGGCGCGGGGACCGTCCCTCCAGAGAGGGAGAGCTTGGCAGTGGCGTTGATCCGCTCGAAGACCCAAGCCGAGACGAGGGCACAGGGGATGATCGTGGCAAATTGGGTCCAGAACTGCCAGCTCGCCGGCGTGCCGAACCAGCGCCCGTACGCCATGTCACCTGTCAAGTTGCCGGCTTGCGCGCCCGTGCCAGCGACCATCCCGGCGCCTGCGAGGTTGATGTCGACCCGCGAGCCGCCCATCATCGCCGAGAGTCCCTGCAGCAGAATCCCCATCACACGCGCCGGGTTGAAGGCGGTCTGAGCCTGGGCCCGAGTGGCGATCACGTTCTGGATGAAGCCGCCGATGGCGACGAGCATCGCGATCAGCAACAGATTCAAACCGAACATCACGTTGAAGACGACCGCCGTGCCGACGAGCGTGAGGAAGCTCAACACGGCGAGGGTACGCCCCGATACGATCGGCTTCTCGTCGGTCTCTTGCGCCGCGGCGCGGCTCTCCTCGTTGCCGTCGGGAGAAATGGGCTTGTGCATCAGGCGCGCGGCGTCCTCCCGCTTCGAGCCGAAGCGGACCAGCGAGCGCATCGAGTCGACGAGAACCCGCCAGTTCACCGCCATCATCGTCAGGCCCGTCGAGACGAGGAAGCCGATCCCCGGCCAGACGTACTTGTGGGGCGCCGCGTGAGTCGGCACGTAGGGGGCCCAGATCAAGAGGATGATCCCGCCGGCGAGGAAGCCGACACAGGTCCGAAAGCCCATCAGATAGGCGCCGCCAATCGCGAAGGGCGACCAGGCGATCGACGCGCCGTAGGCGCCGAGCCCGGCGAGGCCGATCACCGTCTCGTCGGGAAACCAACCGAAACCGCCGTCCTTGTTGAAGATGACGTAGAAGATCGCCAGCACACCCGTGATCAACAGGTAACGCGGCTGCTTCGGGTCGCCATGCTCGACGAGCGCCGTGATCACGCCATGGGTCGCCTTCGAGCCGGGCCAGGGCAGATTCTCTTTGACGACGAGCATCTGGCGCAGCGGGATCACGAAGACCATCCCGACGAGGCTGCTCGTCACGCTGAAGGCGACCATCTTGGCGAAGCTGTAACTCGTGCCCGTCGCCATCACCTTGGCGGCGAAGAAGTTGCTGATGAAGCCCAGGCTCCCGCCCGCGCTGCCCATCGTCGCCACGATCACCATCTCGGTCGTCGTGATCTTGCTCTTCGAGACGAAGAAGAAGGCGAAGAAGAAGAGCGCCGCGATCGTCGGCCCCTCTTCGATCACGCCGAACGAGAGCGTGAGATAGGAGTTGATCCCGCAGAGAAAGACCGCGAGCACGAAGCCCATGATCGTGCTGCGCCAGGTCAACGCCGGACCCGTCGGTTGGGGTTTCGCTTCAGCCACCGCTTTCGAGATCGCCATCACCTTCTCCTCGCCTCGAGCGAAAGATGCGGCGGATTCTACTCCGGGACCGGGAATTTGTCATCGATTGATCGATGGTCGGCGGGTGACGTCGTTGCCGAGCGAATGTCCCGCGCGCAACTAGGCCGCGTAATCCGGCTCGCGCTCGACGAGGGCGCGGTGCAGCGCGATGATCGAGGTCTCGAACTCTTCCGCCGAGACGATGAACTGCATGTTGACCTGGCGCAGACACTGGCTGAACGCGAGGATGTTGATCCCTTCGTTTGCGAGGGCGCTCGCCGCGCGTGCGAGAAAGCCCGGGACGTCCATGTTGCTGCCGATCGCGCAGACGATCGAAACCTCGGTCACGCGCACCTTCGCATGTGGGTACGCTTCGCGAATGTCGGCGACGCATTGATCGAGATTGCGCTCTCCTGCCCGAAAGAAGTGCGTGATCGTGTTGGCGTTGGTGTTCTTGGCGACGTACGAGATGCCGTGGCGCGCGAAGTGCGCGAGCAGGCGGTAGTCGTACCCCGCCTGGCCGACCATCGACGAATCCCAGACCTCGACCCCGACCATCTGTTTGTGACCCGTCACCATGTCGACGCGCACGCTGTCGCTCTTGAAGGTGTGGTCGATCACGGTGCCCGGATGGTTCGGCTCGAAGGTGTTCTTCACCCGGATCGGGATTCCGGCGCGCTCCATCCCTTTGGAGGCCTTCGGGTGGATCGCCTCCATTCCGATGTCCGCCAGCTGGTCGGCGACGTCGTAGTTCGTTCGGCCGATTACCCGCACCCTGTCCGCACCGACGAGCTTCGGGTCGCCCGTGGAGAGGTGGAACTCCTTGTGGATCACCCCTTCGGCGGCGTTTGTCAGAACCGCCACACGGGCGAAGGTGATCTCGGAGTAGCCGCGATCGAAGGTGCTCATGATCCCTTCCGAGCACTTGGTGTAGCCCGTGACGACGGGGATCGTCGTGGAGAAGTCGAGCTCGGCCAGCGCGCTAGCGATCTTCTCGTCCATCGGCAGCGTGTCGGTGTCTTTCCAGCCCGTGAGATCGACGTAGGTCGCCGAGATTCCGTTGGCGTTGAGGATCTCGACGGCGTTCCACGCCGAATGCGCCTCTCCCACGGCGCTCAACAGCTCGCGCACCGCGCCGAGCTGGTCCGTGAGTTGAAAGTGGCCGTAGGAGCGCAGCCGTCGCAGGTCCAAGAGGCAGCTGCGAATCTCCGCAAGCCGCTGCCGCACGAAGGAGTCGGCGGCGTCGACGTCGAGGCCGAGATCGCCGAAGGTCGCGTTGAGCTCGCACATCTGCGTGGCGACGCCCGACAGGGCGGCCTCCCACGACGGATCGAGGGCGGCATAGAGCGCATAGACGCCCGGCTTGCCGGATTTCTTGTGCTCGAGCAAGAGGTCGGTGATCCCGCCGTAGGCGCTGACCACGAAGATTCGATTGTACAGCTCGGGACCGCGCCGGTCGCCGACGATGATGTTTCTCATCACGGCGCCGAACTGGGTCATGCTCGTGCCGCCGATCTTTTCTACGGTATGCATCGCAACTCCTCGTTGCGCCTCGTCTTTACCGCGAAGCTTCGACGCTTGGCGGCCCGACGCGCAACAACCTATGTCTTATGCGCGCGGCGAGGGGGTTTTGTCAACATCGGGGCGCGTCGAATCGCCGCAAGTCCGCGCCGCTCGCCTCAGCCTTCGCGGTCGAAACGGAGCAGCTGCTCGGCGGTGGCGGCGGGGTCGTCGACGTGCATGAAGTGGCTCACGCCCGACATCCAGACGAGCTCGGCCTCGGGGAGAAGCGCGTTGTAGCGCGGACCGAAGGCGGGAGGAACCATCTTGTCGCGCTCGGCCCAGAGCAGCCGGATCGGCAGCGAACGGTCGCCGCGCTCACGCCGCGCGCGGAGGGCCCGTTGGAACTCACGCATCGGCGCCGGGGCGAGACCGTCGCGGAGAATCTGGAAGAAGACCCGCGTGCGCGCCGGGTCGCGGAAGATCGCCCCGTACTCGCGCGTCTCTTCACGGCTCAGGATCTCGGGGAAGTGGTAGTGCACGTTGCGCGCGACGAAGAGCTCGGGGTCGCGACAGGCGAGGCGCTCGAAGAGCTTGAAGGCCCCCGGAATCCCCAGGGCGGCGCGCAGGGCGTACATCCGCCCGATCGGAAAACCCGGAGAGTGCATCACCATCAGTCGCTCGAAGCGCTGTGGCTCGAGGAGCAGCAGCCAGAGACACTGGTAGCCTCCCAGTGAATTGCCGACGACGTAGGGGGCACCGACGTCGAGGGCGCCGATCAGGCTTCCGAGAAAGCGCGCGACGCTCGCCGGGTGCATCGAGAGCTCGACGGGCGCCTCGCTCTGACCCGCGCCGGGCATGTCGGGGACAAAGACCCGGTAGTGCTCGGCGAGCAATGTCGTGATGTAGCGAAATGAATAGGACGACGTCATCAAGCCATGGATCAACACGATTGGCGGCCCGTCGCCAGCGACCTTGCAGGAGATCGCGACGCTGCGCCCGAGCTCGGCGACGGGGACCTGCAGCTCGATCGTTTCGAGATCGTAGAACGGATGCGGCCGCGTGGGTTTCTCTGGGAGTTGCTCGAGCTTCATCGTCCATCCGCGCTCGCGCTAGCCGTGCGCGAGGAGGTCGGCGATCACGCCCTCGAGAGCCGGGGTGATCGGAATCGTTGGCTGTGTCGGTTGCCGCGCGCGCTCTTTCCAGAGCTCGAGCTGCGACAGAGCGTAGCGCCGTGTCTCGTCGACCGACGGTAGATCGAGGGGCCGCGTATCGTCCCAGACGAGCTGCAGCAGCGGATCGCCAGCTGGCGTCTCGCCCTCGCGTGCGACGAGATCGTTGAGACCGCGACGAAAAACCTGCACCCGGCCGGGGAGAGACGCTTTGCCGCTGCCACGGGCGAGCTTCATCGTCGGTTTCCCGCCGATTTCGCAGAGCTTGGCGACGGCTCCGACGCCGACGGGGGCGTCCGGCGCGGTGACGAGGCGCTCGCCGATACCGAAGGCGTCGACCGGAGCATCGCCCAGGGCGCGGATCGCGTGCTCGTCCATTCCACCCGAGACGATGATCTGCGCCTGTCTCGCGCCGAGCTCGTCGAGCAGGCGGCGGGCGGCGCGAACCGAGTCGCGGCTGATCGTCGAGTCGATCCGGATCCCCTTCAGCTTCCCGTCGGTCGCCCGCACGGCGTTACGGATCCCCGTGAGCTCACCGAAGGTCTCGTAGGTGTCGACGAGAAGGATCGCCCGATCGGGAAACGAGCGGTAGAACTCGGCGAAGTAGGCGTGCTCGCTCTCGTGCCGGGGCACGTCGGCCCGCTCCCAGGCCTGGATCGCGAAGTGGTCCATCGTTCCGACGACGGGAATTCCGTACGAGCAGTGCGCCTCGACATTCGATGTCCCGGCGCAACCCGCCACGTAGCCGGCGTACGCGGCGTCGACCGCCGCCAAGGGGTGGGTGCGACGACTGCCGAACTCGAAGACCGGCCTCCCCCCCGCGGCGAGGGCGATGTGCGCCGCTTTGCTCCCGACCATCGTCATGTGGTTGATGATCGAGAGCAGCGGCGTCTCGATCAACTTCGCCGTCACCATATCGCATTCGATCAGAAAGTAGGGGGTCTGGGCCGCCGGCTTGAGCTCGTCGAACGCGAGAGGGGCACCGTCGGAGCGCACGGCGAGCCCCGCGACGATCGGCGTGCCTTCGCGCGGCGCCAGTACCCGACCCGAGAAGCGCCAGTTCCGCAATCGATCGATCAGATCGGGCCGCGCATCGAGTGCCGGACCGAGCATCGGGTGGGTCTGCAGCGCGAGGATCCGCTCCTCGTCGAAGATGGCGGCTTCGAGCCAGGTGAGCGCCCGTCGCAGGCCGACGAAGAGCAGAAAGCCGCGCACCGGGTGGCCCTGATCGTCTTGGGGCAAGCGGCGCGAGAAGAATGACATCACGACCCGCGTGTTCGCCAAACCGGCATCCCAATGCGGGATCAGCGACGTCAGCTGATAGAGATCGATATGCGTTGCGGGAATCACACCCATCCTCCGGCGCTCAATCGTCTTGTGAGAACCTCGGTGGGCGCTTCTGTTTGAACGACCGCGCCCCTTCGCGCAGGTCGGTCGAGCGAATCGCCCACTGGCCTAGCTCGGCCTCGATCCGCAGCCCCTCTTCGAGGCTGCGCCCAAATCCCATCAGCGCCGCTTGCTTGTCGGTGCGCATCGCGCCTTGGGGCAAGCGACAGAGCGCCTCGGCGAGCTCCATCGCGCGCGGGAGCGACTGGCCGAGGGGGACGACTTCGTTGGCCAGGCCGATCCGCTGGGCCTCACCGGCGTCGATCATCTTCCCCGTCAGGATCAGCTCGAGGGCGCGCCCGAGGCCGACAATCCGCGGCAGGCGCTGCGTGCCACCATCGACGAGCGGAACGTTGAAGCGGCGGCACGTCACGCCGAACCGCGCCTGCTCGGCGACGATCCGGA
>JAGQJP010000232.1 GCA_020430585.1 Myxococcales bacterium
GTGGGTCCGATGTAGGGGCCGAGGATGACGATAAGGCATTCAACGATCTCGATGAACTTGATCAGCATGCCGGACAGGACTCCGCCGAGCAGGATGGGAAGGACGCGCTTCCGTCGCCTGATCTGAACCAGGGGGACGTTTTCAACACGACCGATACCGATTCGCTTTCGACGGACATCGAGTCGGATGTCTCCTCCGATCCAGACCAAGGACCGAGCCCCGGTGAATTGGCTGGTCCCTGTCTGGCCCAGAGCAAGTGCTCCACGGTGTCGTTGCTTTGTGTCCTCGGTATCTGCCGGCTCAAAACGGAGGTCGATAGTGATGGAGATGGACACATCTCCAAGGATTTCGGCGGAGACGATTGTGACGACAATGACAAATCGATCTATCCGGGTGCGCCCGAACTGTGTGACGGTAAGGCCAACAACTGCGGTGGGAAGATCGATGAGGGCATCAACTGGAACGGAATAGCGAAGGGCGAGAAGTGCCAGGGAATAGGTGAATGCGGCAAGTCCAAGACTGATGGCAGCGCGTTTTTCGGTGTAGTGGTTTGCGATCCCGTTACATTGACGGCCATTTGTTCCACGATGCCAAGTGCTCCTGCGGAGCTTAGCCCTATCGATAAGACTCGCTATGGCGGCACACTCGACGTCTGCGGAGATGGTCTCGATAACAATTGCAATGGTGATGTAGATGATTACTGTGATAATTGTAATGGGCTAACATGTCAAAGTGGAGACATCTGCGACCGTGGCGTTTGTCTGAATCTCCTGACCGGCGCTTGCAACGACGGCAACTCGACGGTCTGGGATGGTTGCAAACCCTCAAACGTGATCGGACCCTTTCAGGTGAATACGCTGACGGCCGGTGGCCAGAGCGAGCCAAGCGTTGCGCCATTGGTAGGCGGCGGCTACATTGTGGTCTGGGAGAGTGGGGGGCAGGATGGTGACGGCTTTGGAGTCTACGCACAGCGCTTTAGTCCTGATGGGAGCAATGTTGGTCCTGAATTTCGATGCAACACCCAAACGAAATCAGATCAGTCGAAACCCGTGGTCGCGGGGCTTTCCGATGGTGGTTTCGTTGTCGTTTGGGAGAGCCTTGGTCAAGATGGTGACAATAGGGGCGTGTTCGGGCAGCGGTTTGACGCCGACGGCAATAAGATCGGAGTCGAGTTCCAGATCAACACATATGTGACGTCCTCTCAAGCGGAGCCATCCGTTGCGGCACTCCTCGATGGTGGATTCATTGTCACCTGGTGGAGCCAGGGACAACTTGGTCAGGGGCAGGGCGTCGATATCTTTTCACAACGGTATGATTCCGAGGGAAAGAGGTTTGGCGATGAGACACAGGTCAACTCGTACACGGCCTCGGATCAGTACTTTCCGGTTGTAGCTGGACTCGCCAGCGGCGGCTATGCGATTGCGTGGACGTCATTCAACCACAACGGCGAATTCCATGCCATTGTTGTCCGGGTGTTTCAAGCAGATGGGACACCTCTCGACATCGAGGCTCCCGTCAGCTTGGAATTCGAGAACTTTTCAGTCGTGGATGACGAGTGGGGACCTGCCATCGCCGCTCTCACCAGCGGCGGCTTTGTGGTCGCGTGGCGTATGTCGTATCAAGACACCGGGGGCCTCTACTTCCAGAGGTTTGAGCCAGATGGCACAAAGATCGGAACAGAAGTGAAGCTTGACCACGGTATTGAGCCGACCGCCTACTGGCCGAGTCTGGCTGGGCTAACAGATGGCGGCTTTGTCGTTTCAAAGATCGATTCAGTTGACGGATTCGAGGGCATCTATGCACGAATCTTCGATTCACAGGGTTCCCAAGTCGGTGACGAGATCTCTCTTGAACAGATCTCAAATACTCCGCCGAAAGTGGCGGCACTGCTAGGTGGGAAGTGGATAATTGTTTGGGGTGCAATAAACTCCGACAGCGATGGTGGTGTGTTTGCCCAACGATTTGGGCCTGGTGGCTTGAAGCTGTATCGGTAGGCGGTCCTGGCCTGCGTCCCCGGCTGACCCGCTGCGGATTTTCGGGTTGACGGGCGCTCGAACTCTTCCTATCGTTACCACATGCGGATCAGCGTACTCGTATTGTTCATCGTACTCTTCTTGGGCGCCTGCCTTCCCAGCGCGAAGAAATCGGTCGCCGATGCGGATGGGGCGACCTCTGACGACGTTCAGCTCGATCTGTCCGACGATCTGGCGCTCCCCCCGAGCGACGTCGTGAACGACGCCAAGTCCGACGACTCGGACGCTGTCGGCGTCGAGGACGCGTCGAGCGACGTCACGAGCGACGCTGCGCCGAGCGACGCGCTCGCGGACGGTGGGGGCGGCGACGCGATCATGACGCTGCAGTGTCCTGGTGGCTCGTTTCAGATGGCGTTGATCGACAACGAGTTCTGCGTCGACAAGTACGAGCTCAACACGATCGGCGCGCCAGAGCCGCCCGTCGCCGGGGTGACGCCGACGTCGGAGTTCAAGATCCACCACTTCCGCGACGGTTGTAAGACGATCGGCAAGCGCCTCTGCACCCTCGAGGAGCTGGCGCGGGCCTGCATGGGCAAGACCAAGTCGCTCTATCCATACGGATACCAGAACGGCGACACCTTCGACTTGGCGATCTGTAAAGGTGATCAGAGCGGTGTGCACCTCACGGGCGCGCTTCCCCAGTGTGTGACGAGCGAGGGCGTCTTCGACTTGGTCGGCAACGTCTGGGAGACCCTCGCCTGGAACGACGCCGACAAGACGACGAAGATCTTCGGCGGCGATTTCCGCGGTGACAAGCCGTTTCAATCGGCCTGCTGCATTCGTATCGACCCGAAGGACCCCTTCCCGAAAGGCTGCGAGGCGTTCTACGACGAGAACGACCCGTACCTCGGCGCCAACGTCACCGAAGTGCCGACGCCAAACACGACGATCAGCTACAAAAAAGACGTGCTCGGCCGCGAGATCAGCCTCGGCTACCGCTGCTGCTGGGACCCGTCGCTGCAATGAAACCGCGCCCGTGACGAAATCCCCTCCGCCACCGGCGCTGCCGGCGACGCCCGGCCCGCCGACGGGGACAGAGCTGAGCCATCGCCAGATCCTCACGGTCTTCGCCGGGCTGATGATCGGGATGTTGCTGTCGGCACTGGACCAGACGATCGTCGCCACGGCATTGCCCACGATCGTCGGCGAGCTCGGAGGCCTCGAGCATCTCTCGTGGGTCGTCACCGCCTACATGCTCGCCTCGACGGTCACCGCACCGCTCTACGGTAAGCTCTCGGATCTCTACGGCCGACGCCTGCTCTTTCAGTCGGCGATCGTGATCTTCCTCGTCGGCTCGATGCTCGCCGGGCTGAGCCGCAGCATGCTGCAGCTGATCGTCTTTCGCGGGCTCCAGGGGGCGGGCGCGGGTGGTTTGATGGTGCTGGCCCAGGCGATCATCGCCGACATCGTCGCGCCGCGGCAGCGCGGGCGGTATCAGGGCTACATCGGTTCGGTCTTCGCCTTCTCGAGCATCGCGGGGCCGTTCCTCGGTGGATTCATCGTCGACAACCTCTCGTGGCGCTGGGTCTTCTACGTCAACCTGCCCCTCGGTGCGGTGGCGCTCTTCGTGACGCAGCGCGCCCTCGTCCTGCCGCATCATCGCCGAGAGCATCGCATCGATTGGGCTGGCGCGGCGCTTTCGTCGGTGGGGATCACCGCGCTGTTGTTGGCGGCGGTCTGGGGTGGCGACCTCTATCCCTGGACGTCGGCTCCGATCATCGGGCTCGGCGCGCTCGCGCTCGTCGCGTTGAGCGCTTTCATCGTCGTCGAGCGGCGCGCCTCCGAACCGATTCTGCCCCTCGAGCTGTTCGAGAATCGGATCTTCGCCGTCGGCAGTCTCCTCGGCTTCATGGTCGGCGTGGCGATGTTCGGCGCGATTGTCTTCATGCCCCTCTTCTTGCAAGCCGTCGTCGGTGTCTCGGCGACCCATTCGGGGCTCTTGCTCTTGCCGCTGATGGCGGGACTGTTGACCAGCAGCATCACCTCGGGGCGGCTGATCACCCGCTGGGGTCGGTACAAGATCTTCCCCGTCGTCGGTACGGCGCTGACCACGCTGGGATACGGCTTGCTCGCACAGATGAACGCCGAGACGACCCTCTGGGTTGCGAGCCTCGACATGCTGATCGTCGGAACCGGCCTCGGGATGATCATGCAGGTGATCGTGCTGGCGATTCAGAACGCCGTCGATCCGCGACACATCGGCGCGGCGACGAGCGCGGCCCAGTTCTTCCGCTCCGTCGGCGCGACGATCGGCCTGACCCTCTTCGGGATCGTGATGAACAGTCGCCTCGATCGGGCCCTCGCCTCTTCGAACATCGGCGCGCTCCACCTGGCCTCCAATCCGAAGGCGCTGCTGCGCGCCCCACAGATCGTCGCGGCGCTCCCGGCTCCCGTTCGCCACGTGCTGCGCCAGGCGCTATCCGAGAGCATCACGTACGCCTTCGCCGTCGCCGTGCCCTTCGCCGCGCTGGCCTTCATCACTGCGCTGTTCCTCCGTGAGCAGACGCTCCACGATCAGAGCGCGGGCCGCCGACGTTGACCGACCCGACGTCTCGGGGTCGGTGTTCGCGGCCGCTGCGCGGCCGTCGTCTCGAGCTCAATCGGAGACGACGACGTAGAGATTGGGCGCGCCGACCGACGAGCAGGTCGCGGAGCCAAACGTGGACGGCCAGGAGGCATCGAGGCTCGAGATCGTGATATTCCGCGAGCAGAGCGCGACGACCGGATGCTGGTCGTCATACCCAACCACGACCGACGGCGCCGCGCGGATCGCGAGCCAGTACGTTCCCGAGACCAGAAGCTGCTCGAGGACGTCGATTTCGTTGACTCCGACCCGTTTGACCGTCTCCCGCCAGCTCATCGAGAAGACGAGCTCCCCCGGCGTGTTTCCCGCGTCGCGGTAGATCGCGAGCTTGTAATCGCCGCCGATCGCCGCGGAGATCAGGCCCAGCTTGACGAGCTTGCCCATGTTTGCGATCGAGAACTTGAACGCGAGCACGGAGGCATTCGGGATCACCGTGCTCTGTCCTCCACCGAATTCGTCAGGCCAACCATAGCGCTCGAGGGTCGCCTCGACGACGTCTGCGGTGACGTCAGCGCGCAGCTCCGCGTCGCTTTCGGGCGCGTTGACCGTATCGGCCTCAGGGCCATTCGTGCAGAGCGACGGCGTGCCGCACGTCGGGTCGGCGGCCTCGTTGTTGACCGTGACCTTGCTGCAGGCGGACGAGAGGCACAGGGCCAGCACAATCAATAGAACGCTCGCTCTCGGTTTCATGATCTCCTCCTCGGTTTCCCAAGCTGTTTCAGGCGCTCGCATGAGGGCGGTCCCCGGATCGTCCCGTGGGCGAGCGCGGCCGTTTCGACGATCCATCAGCGAAAAACAGACGACATAGTCACGATATTTCGAGGGCGCGGTTTTTTCCGCACGGAGTAGCGTTTGCTGGTACACTACCTAGGGAACCGATGAAATCACAGTGGGCACGAAGCCGAGGTCCAGCAAGCGGGGGATCTCCCCCGTGGCGCCACGGGCGGCGCGCGTCTGGATCGGCTCCTGCCAACCACAGGAGGAAGAATGAGTCGCATGAGAATCTCTGGGAAAATGAGCCTGAGGTATCTATTGTTGGTCGTTCTCTTCGCGATCGGCCTCATGCTCGGGAGCTGTTCCAACGACAACAACAACACCGACAACTCAGGTGGCGGAGGCGGGCCGTGCGCCTGTCATGCCGCCGACGGCTTCAGCTGCACCCAAGAAGGGGACATCTGCAACTGCATCACCCCGACCGGAACGAACGTCGAGCGCGCGATCTGCGACGGTTGAGCTCGCCGAGGATCATGCCGTTGTCGACCCGCCTGTTCATTCTCACATTCGCCTGCCTGCTACGCGCACCGTTCGTCCACGCCGCGCCAGCGGGAGATCCTCGGCTGCGAACGCCCGGTTGCCACGTCGCCGACCGAGCGGGGCGAGTCTTGCTCTGCGTGGCGCGAACGCAACCGCTATTCGGCGCCCTCACGCTGACGTACATCGTCTTTCGCTTCGTGAATCTGACCAGGGGGAGCGCGACAGGCGGCGTTCGATTCGTCGTCCGTCAGCGCGTCGTCCCCGAGCGCGAGGCAGCATCTCTCTTGCGCTCGCTGCCGCGCCGGGGAAACGGGGTTCGCGAGCTGCGCGGCGCCCCGACGAGCCACGGTGCGCAATACCGTGCTCAGACCCACTCGGGTCGCACCCTCGAGTTGCGTATCGAGGTGACGCCGAGCGGCCTGGTCTCCCTCACCTTCCGACGCGCCAGCGGCAGCACGGGCCACTACTGGTTCCCCAGCACGACGATCCTCAGCCATCATCGGGGTTCGATCCAAGGAACCCTACGCCACGTCGGCACCTATTTCCTGCGCGTAGCGGGCGTTGTGGCGCTCCAGTTCGTCGAGAGCCGTTGGGACCAGCTAGCGGGCGGAAAACCGCGCTTGATCGAGCAGCGTTGCGACGTGCGCTTCTACACATTGGATGGCACCGAGCTCGGGCGCGCTCCTTGAGGCTGATGAGATGGCGCGCGCTCCATGAGGGCGCCGAGCTCGAGCGCGCACGCTGACGTTGACGAGACGGCGCGGTCTCCGATGGCGCTCACTGACTCTCCTGGCAGCGGTCGAGACCACCGACCGAGAAGATCGCCGCGTCGAGCATCCCCGCCGAGTAGGCGTCCCACCCCGGGGTCGTGGCGAGGGTCGCGAGCCAACCCGCATACATGTTGAGGTCGGCGAAGGTGTTGAGCATCAGCTCGCAGCGGTCGAAGGTCGGGTCGAGCTGGCTGGCGATGAAGACCAACGACAACAACGCCGGGCGCCAGGCGGGATCCACCTTGTCGCTCGGATCGCTCGACGTCGTACAGGACTCGAGGGCATCGCCGTTGCGGGTGCACTCCATCGCCGCGAACCAATCCGCGTCGAGGTCCAGGGCGTTCTTCGTCGTCAACTTGGGCAGCAGCACGTCGGTGAGCTGTCGGGCGCTCTCGACCAGCATCTGCCGCAGCGCGAGCGACGTCGCCGTGTTGGGGCGCAGCGCCGTCACATAGCGGTAGATCACGCGAGCGCCGATCCGAGCCAGCATCGCGTAGGAACGCGCCGAGCAGTTGGCGACGGGAGCGGGATCGCCAGCGCAGGCGGTGTGGGCGACGATATTCTCCTCGACGAGCTCGTCGTAGACCGCGTCGACGGTGGTCAGGCATGCATCTCCCAGCGCGCCCGGGACGAACTCGGCGCAGTTCTGCAGCATCTCGAGGTGCTCGAAGAGAATCTCGCCGCTCGGCGTGCCGTCGAGACTCGCGAGCTCGATTCGCTGATCCGGTCCGCGCTCGTTCTGCTTCTCCCGCGGCTTGTCGTACCGAAGGCGGAAGGCGTCGGCGGCGGCAACGAAACGGTCGAGCACCATCGGCGAGGGTCTGAGCACGTAGGCCAGCTTGATCCCGAGATTGTGGGTCGTCGCGCCGACGGGGGCGACGCTCGGGCGGTGCCAGTCACCTTCGCCCGTGCCGTCGCCGACATAGAATCCGTTGTAGCGAGACGGTCGCCTGTCGGTGTTGTACCAGGCGCTGTAGAGCAACAGATCGCTCTGCGGTAGCGCCAGATCCCAGACCCACGACGGGTTTCCCGTGCGGAAGAACTCGAGCAGCTCGCTGCACGAGACGCAGCCACGATTGCCCATCGCCGGGGTGACGAAGGGGGTCTCGACGGTTGGCGTGCTGTCGGCCGTCGTGTCGGGCCAGAGCTGCGATCCGAAGAGCTTCGTCTGCGCCCAGACGCTCGGCGTCGTCGACGGGTCGCCCGTCACTGGGTGGAGCTGTTCGAGCGCCTCGAGGTACTGCTGCTTCAGCGGTGTCACGCCGTCGCCACCGAGGTAGGGCAGCACCGCGCTGCCGTTGAGCTTTTCCCTCGAGCGATGGACGACCAAGCTCCGCTCGAGGGAGAGCTGACCGAGTTTCCACTCCGTCGACTCCGCTGCTTTGAGGGGCGGGACCAGGAAGAAGAGCAATCTCCATCGGCCCCAGATCGCCTTCGCTTCGCCGAGGCGCAAGGTGTCGCCGACAATCGCTGCCTCGAGGCGCGTCATCGCCGCGGTGAGGGATTGGGGCTCGCGGAAGCGCATCCAGGGCATCTGGAGCGCGA
>JAGQJP010000233.1 GCA_020430585.1 Myxococcales bacterium
GGGTCCGAGGGCGATCGTCATCCGCTTGCCCGACGACTTCTCGAGCTCGAGGATCAGATCGATCCGCGTCGTCTGACCGTAGAGCGACATGTTGGAGCGGGGCGACCAGACCAGGCGCATTCCGTGGTCGAGCATGTGCTGGAACTGCTCCGTCCCGAGCGCCGTGCCATGGACCACCGTCACCTGCTGCGCGTCGAGCCCATCTTCGGTCAGGTTGTTCCACTCGGTGAACATCGACTTGTTGCACTCCTTGTCGTCGTCGGGGCAGGTGTGTTTGCCCTCGGCGGCGTGGACGACGTAGCTCCAGGTGCTGCAGGTGTCGAAGTTCTCGCGCAGATCGTCGCAGGTGTCGCCGACGTTCGGGTCCTTCACCTCGCAGGACGGCACCGAGATCGAGGTCTGGATGTGGTCGTTCGAGGCGACGTTCAGCTGCGGGCTCGCGTCGAGCAGCGGGCAGAGGTAGTTGTGGTAGATCCGACCGTCCGCGTCGGGTGAGGCGGGCTTGTGCAGCACCTTCGGCAACCCGTTACGCGAGCCGTCGATCGAGCGCGCCAGCGATCCGTAGCAGATGCTGGTCCCGCCGATCGGAGCCCCGAGGACGCTGGTCGTCCCCGCGACGATCGCCTTCAGCTCGCCGTACTTGAGCATCTCGCAGGCCAGTCCCGCGCCGTTGGACACGCTGACCATGTAGTCGTACACGTCCTTCATCACGTGGTACGACGCGTTCGACGAGGCGGCCCACTGGGTATGCGTGTCCCAGTACTCGCCCGGTTTGTCCGAGCGGTCGAGGGGGCTCCAGTGCGTCTCGTTGAAGACGTCGTACAGCACGTGGTTGTGCGCGTCGAGCATCCCCGGGAAGATCAAGCCATTGGTCTCGATCACGGTGGCATCGGCGGCCGCGGCCATCCCCGTGCAATCGGCCTTGACGCAGGTGATCACGCCGCGCGTGACGCCGTCGGCCTCGAGCTTCTGCTCGACGAGGACCTGCCCCTGGAGGGTCGTGTCGGGGGTCACGATCAACCCCTTGAGCAGGTACGCGCCGTTGGTGCCCTTCTGCTCGATGACGGGGTCACTACCCTGACTGATGTCGGGCGTCACGACGTCGAAATCGATCGCCGTGTCCGGAGGATTCGTCTTGTCGGGGAGATCGGTGTCGACCGTGTTGGCGTCGGGTTGGCTCTGATCCTCGAGCGCCGTGTCGGCGTCGGAGCCGAGATTGGTGTCGACCGGCTCGCTGCCATCGCTCACCGCGTCCGTCGTGCTCGTGTCGGGCTGACTCGTGTCGGGCTGACTCGTGTCGGGCTGACTCGTGTCGGGCTGACTCGTGTCGGGGGTCAGCAGATCGAGCTGCACCGAGGTGTCCTGCTCCGAGCTGATGTGGCTCGTCCGACAGGCGACGGACAAGCTCAAAAGCGCCAACACGACGAGCACGAGTCGCAGAGAGCGAATGGGGTTGGTCATGATCTCCTCGCTGATTCGATTTGGGATCCAAGATGCAGTATAGTGGCGCGAGATGGTCGCTGTCGAGGAGGAGTTCTCGCCGCGGGGCGGGCGCGAGGCCCGACGCAGCGCAACGAAGCGCCGACGACGATCGAGGAGCGCATGATCGAATCCCCACCTCCGACCCTGAGCGAGCGCCTCCTCTGGCCGATCGTCGCTTGCCTGACGCTCGGGCTGGCTCCATTTCTCCCCGAGCCTCACGTCTGGGGCAAGCTGCGCTGGATCCTTGGCGGCGCGAAGGGGATGGCGGCGATCGACTGGTTCGATCTGCTTCTCCACGGCGCCCCGTGGGTCTGGCTGCTCGTCACCGCGATCAGCGCACTCGTCCCTCGACTCAAGACGCGCTGATCGAGGCGTAGTCAGGGCCAGACTCGTCGAGCTCGCATTCGCTTGCACGACGCCGGCGAAGGTCTGCCGACGGCAGGTGGGACAAAATCGGGGCGCCTGATCCAAGTGGCTCGATTTTGGCCGGTTTGTCGGGGAAATCTGGCCCGTTTCGGCCAAAAGCGCGTCAGATGATGGTTCTCCAGGAGCTTTTGTCCGCTGTGAGGGGCCAAAACCGGACAAAAGGCGGCCACTTGGATCAAGTGTGCTTGTTTTGGCCACGTTTTGGACAAAATCCGGCGCCACGGGTTGAACTGTGCTGATTTTGTCCGCCGATCCAGGGAGGAGCTCCTCCGCACC
Organism: Myxococcales bacterium; assembly: GCA_020430585.1. Taxonomy (GTDB): domain Bacteria; phylum Myxococcota_A; class UBA9042; order JAGQJP01; family JAGQJP01; genus JAGQJP01. The sequence goes on from JAGQJP010000233.1 coordinate 2,185, forward strand.
TGCCGCTCGTTCACGGTGCGCGCCGCAGTCCTCGAATCCTCGCGCGCGTAGGCCCGTGCTCGAGAATCGTCGGCATCTGACGCGTGGACCCGTGCTCGAGAATCGTCGGCATCTGACGCGTGGACCCATGCTCGAGAATCGTCGGCATCTGACGCGCCGTGTCCGCTTGCGACGGTCGAAACACGGTTTAGATTTGTGGCCCAGCCAGCTGTCCGCTATAATTGCTAGTGCACTCACAGACGTAGAACAGTCGCCGGGGACACTATGAGAAACACCGTGATGATCGCCGCAGCTCTGTTGCTCATCGGGGTCGGGGCTCGTCCGGCTGCCGCTCAAATCATCGACCACCAAGGATCGCTGGGCGCGGACGCCACCTGGAAAACGGGCGAGACGCACCGACTTCTCGATACCTTCGAGATCCCGCAGAATCGCAAGCTGGTGATCGAAAAAGGTGTGACGGTATTGATTTCGATCAAATCGACGAACAAAGCCATCGAATTTCGGATCCTGGGTGAAATCGACTTGAAGGGCACGGCCGACGAGCCCATCCTCTTTACGCCCACCCTAAACGACGACACGCAGCCCAACCAGACCCCAAGCCATGGGCTTTGGCATGGCATCATCCTCCAAAGTGATCCGACTGACGCGGCGAAACGAGGCCGGTTTTCGGGAGACAAGGCGAGTGGCCTCGTGATTCGTGGCGCGGTCTACGGGCTCGATCTAGCGTGCGGTCGATTCTTCGACAACACTGTCGAGCTGAGCGACATCACGATCTCCTCGATGAGCGCCGCCGCGCTCAAGGCCAGCGCCTGCCGCTTGAGGATCGAGAGATTGACCGTCGGAGAGGCCAGTCAAGGGCAAAACGAGCCCGACCGACAAGCTATCTTGGCGCGCAACTCCGCAATCGACCTCCTGGATGTCGTCGTACAGAGCAAGAACACCTCCACGGCGACGGGGATCTTGTACGACCACTCCGCTGGTCTGCTGAAGAATGTCACGGTCAACAACTCGGGGGGCGATGGAATCGAGCTCAAGGGTGGGGGCCTGATCGAGCTCGACGGCGTCAGCATCGACGGGGCGAGCGGCAACGGAGCGACCCTTGGCGATTGGAGCACGGGAATTCTCTCGGTCAAGAACGTCACGATCAAGAACGTCCAAGGACACGGGCTCGTGCTCGATCGCACCAATCAACTCGGAGCCCAGACGAAAGACTTCGACGTCACGGGTCTCACGCTGGAGAATATCGGCAAGAACGGCATCTTGATCAGCGGTGCGACGGGCGGTATCACCCAGCTCGACAGCAAGAACACGGGCGAGAACGGCGTGCGATTGAACAACGGCGCCCTCGAGATCTCGCTGAGCACGATCATCTGCGGCCAGACCGACGCGACAAATGTTGGAATCTACGTCAATGGACGCGCCGCCCTCGTCGCGCAACAGCTCTATCTCGACCTCTGCGATCGCGGCGTATATCACAGCGCGGCCAACCAGAAGAACACCTCGATCTCGGTCAAACGAACCGAGATTCGACGCTATGGAGACTATGGAATCCTGATCCAGAATCAAGACGCCGGAAAAAGCCTACTCGAGAACAACCTGATCCATTCGCCCCGCGCCAACAATGGCTCGGCGATTCGTGTCGACGGACCGAGCACGCCCTCCCCGACGATCGTGACGCAGATCCGCTTCAATACAATCGACGGAACGGGGGACGGTTCGGTGAACCGATACGGAATCTACTTCTCGAACGAGCTCAACAGCGAAACGCGCGTGATCGGCAATATCGTCTCCAACTTTGGCCTCGGTGGGGTCCAGTACCCCGTGGCGATGGAGGGCGTCTTCGTCTACAACAACGTCTACATGACTGGGGGCCTTTGTGCGTTTCGCCGCGCCGAATCGATGAGCTGTGCGACGGTGGCGACGAACTCGACGCTCGATCCGAAATATCGCAACCTCGCGGGGCGCGACTTCCGGCTCTCGAACGCGTCACCGATCGAGCTCTTCACGACGGTGCCCGAGGCGATCGTCCCGCCGATGGAGGGCGCCGATCCGATCGACATCGACGGCAACCCGCGCGTCAAGCGTTGGGACATCGGCGCCTACGAGGTGCCGGTGATCACGAGCGTCGCACCGTCGATTGGAAAAGCGGGAGACAACATCACGCTGCTGCTGAGCGGCTTCAACTTCATCCCGAACGAAACGACGGTGACGATCCAGCTCGCCAGCGGCTCGACGGACACGCTGATCACCAGCAACGGCAAGATCGACGTGCAGCAGAATGGCGGGGGAACGCCGTCGCCCGATACGATCTCCTACCCGATCTCGATCGGAGCGCTCGCCGTCAGCGGACCGCGTGGCATCGTCGTCTCCAATCCGAGCGGGCCCTCGGCGAAGACCGTGCCGACGGGCGGCTTCTCGGTCGACGGGATCATCCCGCCGATCGACGTGATCACCCCCGACGTCTCGATCGACATCGTCGATCTCGACTTGACGCTCCCCGACGTGATCGACCTCGATCTGTTCGGTGGCGATGCGTCGACCGATGACACGACACCGCAAGACGATACGGTGCCAACGGACGATGTGACCGAGGACCAGACGCCCACGGACGACACGGCGGAGCCCACCGATGGTCAACCGGGCGACGACGGCGGCCCAGGTACCGACACGACGCAGCCGGGCGACGACACGACGCAGCCGGGCGACGACGCGACGCAGCCGGGTGACGACACGACGCAGCCGGGCGACGACACGAAGGCGGGCGACGACACGAAGGCGGGCGACGACACGAAGGCGGGCGACGACGGCTCGGGCGGCGGTACGACGACCCTCACGGGAAATGGCGGCGGCGGAGGCTGTTCACAAACCGGGGCCCCAATGCTGCCGCCTCTCGGCTGGATGGCGATTCTCTTGTTGGCTTTCGTTCCCTGGCACCGCATGCGA
>JAGQJP010000234.1 GCA_020430585.1 Myxococcales bacterium
ACCGGGATCGTTCAATCCGGTGAGGGCGCCAAACAACGTGGAGCGCCCCGTTCCCGTGCGACCTATGATTCCGACTTTCATCTTCCGGCGCCTCCTCCGCGCGAGTGAAGATGTAGCAGAGCGCTCCGCTGATGTAAAGCACGTCCGATGGGGATGCGACGGCGGAGGGATCAGCCGAGGTCGAGCTCGCGTCGCCGCCAGTGGGCCAAAAGCAGGCCGGCGAGAAGCAGGACGAGAAGCAACGGCACCGTTTCCCCCGACGAAGGCGACGAGCCAATGCTGCACGCCTTCGGCCCACCGCCCGAGAGGCGGAGCTCTTCGGCGACGAGCGGGTTCGTCTCACCTGGATCGAGCTGACCGTTGTGGTTTGCGTCCTCGAGTCCATCGGGGATCCCGTCACCATCGGTGTCCGAATTCGTCGGATCGGTCTCACCCGGGTCGCGGACGCCATTTTGGTTGTGGTCCTCGACGCCATCGGGAATCCCGTCGCCGTCGGTATCCGGGTTCGTCGGATCGGTCTCACCGAGATCGACGAGGCCGTTTCCGTTCTTGTCCTCGAGGCGATCGGGGATGCCATCGCCGTCCCGATCGGTGTCGTTCTGGGCGCTGTTCCAGTCGCTCTCACCCGGGTCGACGTTCTTGTCGCCGTTCTTGTCCTCGTCTACGTTGAGCGTGCCATCGCCGTCGCAATCCTTGGGATCGCTCGCTGTCGGGCAGTAGCTGATGCAGCGTCCCGTCGCCGGGTGGCAAATGTCGGAGATACAATCGGCGTCGCTCTCGCAGAGCTCACCGTCGCGCACTTTACAGACGGCGCTGCGACAGCGCGTCGTGGCGCCACAATCGGCGTCGTTGGCGCAGACCTTTCCGATCTCGCAACCCGCGCAGTGTGGTCCACCGCAATCGAGGTCGGTCTCGGAGTTATTCAGCTTGCCGTCCTTGCAGCTCACGCAGACGGCGTCCTCGCACTGTCCGCTGATGCATTCGTCGTTCGCCTCGCAGGCTTGACCATCCATCCGACGGCAGACGTTCTGGGTGCAGAGGTTCTTGTCCTCGCAATCGATGTTGAATGCGCAGCTCTGGCCGGTCGCACACTTGCCGCAGATCGCCCCGCCACAATCGACGCCCGTTTCGCTCTCGTTCATCATTCCGTCGCCGCAGTGGCACGTCTTGTCGTCGCCGCAGGAGCCGCTGACGCAATCGTCGTTGGTCTCGCACGCCTCGCCGTCGATCGAGCGACAGACCGCGTTCGAGCAGAGCTGTCCCGAGCTACAATCGGTATCGAGAACACAGGACTGGCCCGCGGCGCACGAGACGCAGAGCGGACCGCCGCAGTCGGTTCCGCTCTCTCCGTCGTTCTTCAGGCCATCACCACAGTGGCATTTGTTGTCCGCCCCGCAGGCGCTGCTCAGACATTGGCTCGGGTCGGTGCAGGCCACACCATCCAGCTTGCGGCAAAAGCCGCTCTTGCACTTGTTGTCCGCGTCACAATCGCTATCGACATTACAAGTCTGACCGCTTCCACACTTTCCGCACTTCGGCCCGCCACAATCGGTGCCCGTTTCATCGTCATTGGTCAATCCATCGCCGCAGTGGCAGACGTTGTCCGTGTCGCAAAGTCCGCTCACGCACTCGTCGCTGCCGCTGCACTGCACGCCGTCGAGCTTCTTGCACGCGCCGGCGACGCAGCGTTGTCCTGTCCCGCAGTCGGCATCTCCACTACAGGTCTGGCCGATCGTGCACGGACCGCACAGCGGCCCTCCACAATCGACGCCGGTTTCAGCGTCGTCTTGCTCGCCATCACCGCAGTGGCACTTCTTGTCGTCACCACAGGTATCGCTCAGGCAATCGCTGCCCGATTCGCAGCTCTCGCCATCTTTCGCTTTGCACTGATTTCCCGAGCACTTGTTGCCGGCGGCGCAATCCGCGTCGACGTCGCAGCTCCTGCCCGTGGCGCATCCCCCGCACGTTCCCCCGCAATCGACGTCGGTCTCACCGTCGTTCTTCGTGCCGTCCCCGCAATGGCATTTGCCGTCTCCGCCGCACGTGTTGCTCGCGCAGTCGCTGCCGGCGCCGCACACCTCACCGTCCGCCTTCTTGCAGATCCCGCTGGCACAGATGTGGCCGGCTTCGCAGTCGCTGCGAGCGACGCAGGCCTGATTGGTCGTGCATTGGCCGCAGACTCCACCGCCACAATCGACGTCGCTCTCGCCGTCGTTCTTGGTGCCGTCCCCGCAATGGCACTTCTTGTCGGTGCCGCAGCTCCCGCTCCGACACTCCTCGTCGGCGCTGCAGTCCTCGCCGTCGAGACGCTTTTCACAGGTCGAGGTGCCCGGATCACAGCGCAGCGTGCCCGAGCAATCGGCGTCCTTGGTACAGTGGAAGCCCTCTTCGACGTAGCACGCCTCATCGCACCCGTCACCCGGCACGCGGTTGCCATCGTCGCAGCCCTCGTTGCCCGTCTTCGAGCCGTCGCCGCAGAGACAGCTTCCCACCGTCACGTAGACCTTCGCCGTAGAGCCTCCCTCGATCGTGTAGCCAAAGATCTCCGTGCCGCAAAAGCCGTTGGCGGGCGTAAAGGACACGCGTTTTTGATCGCTGGTAATCCCGACGACCGCTCCACGGAAGCCCACCGTCACGGCGACGATGTCTGGGCCGGTCCCACCGCAACTGAGCGTCGAGTCCCCGTCGTTTTGCCCAACCCCGAGCTCGGTCGAGCTGTCGGCGACGACCGAAACGTAGTCGTTCCGAGCCATGACTTTCCATTGGCAGTGAGGCACCGAGGCGGATGTGTTGCAAACGCTCCCCGGCATCTTGCAGTCGTCATCGCTGGCGCATTTCTGACCGAAGATCTTGCATCGACCGGGCGTGCATTCGTGGCACAGCACCATGTAGAGGCCATCGTCGGTTACCTCCGTTCCGTCGGGCCAAAATCCGTTTGCACAATCGGGTGTTCCCGTGACGATCGCAGGATCGAAGAATGGTAGCCCGAGGTCGCTTCCGCTGAGGACCACGGTTCCATCGTAACGCACGATGCGAAGCGTGTTCGATTGCTTGTGGAAGACCATCAACTCGCCCTGCCCGGGAAGATTGGCGAGGCTGTCGTAGGATGGAACGGGCGTCGAGCCACCGTCGGCCATCACGATCGCCGAGGAGATCGTCGCAAATCGTTCGAACACGAAGATGCGCTGAAGCGGGTAGTCGGAGACGTACAGTCGTCCATCGTCGCCAACGGCGATCGCAGCGCCCTTGATGGGCTGCGAATCGGTGTGTCTGACCAGCGTGACCGTTCGTACCGGGACATGCGATGCGGCGTCGATCTCGCTGAGCGTGCCGTCTTGCTGGATCACCAAGAAACGCCGGTTCCAAGGATCGTACGTTCCACCGTCGGCGGCGGTCCCCACTACCCGGGGAACGGGGCTACCGACCCCCGTGGTACCGTCGAAACAAAACGGAACGCTGTCGCCTTTGGTCCAGTCCAGGGCGTGAAACAACCGCGTCGTCGGATCGTAGTAGATCGTTTGCGGAAATGGGGCGGTCAGCGAGATCTCCTTCAACCCGACCCACCCTTGAGCCCGGCACGGCACGGCGGTTGCGCAGAGCAGGCCCACAATCGCGATCAGTGTCCGAAAACGCCGTATCGAATGCATTCTCCCGAATACCGTACCCGCGCTCATGCGTACCTCCAATCGCAGGTCGTGCTTCACGAGCGAGGTCTCGAAAAACCCGACCGGCCGACATCTTCCAACATCCCCAATATCGTAAAATTTGGCACGAGCCCCCGGCGAAGTCAAATCCGATCGCCGGGAGCACCGATCGGGAAAAAAAATCCCACAGCCCCCAACAACGGGGTTATAATCCGGGCGTTGAGCCGTGGCGGTTCGGCTGTGGTTTCTTACGTAACGGAAACATCGAAGGAGAAATCATGACGTACGTAATCTGCGAGCCTTGCGTTGGGGTGTGCGACACCGCCTGCGTGGAGGTTTGTCCGGTAGATTGTATTCATCCCCCCGAAGGTTGGAGCAAAGGCGACGACGCGGCGGGTGTGCAGCTCTACATCGACCCCGACGAATGCATCGACTGCTCGGCCTGCGAGCCCGAGTGTCCCGTAGAGGCGATCTTCGCCGAAGACGAAGTGCCGGAGCAGTGGCAAAAATATACCCAGATCAACGCCGATCGATTCAAGTGATCCCCTGACCTCGCATCCGCGGTCGCCCGTCGGCCGGCGGGGCTCCCTCCACCCGTTTTCCAGCCTCCGGGCCGAACCGCGGCCACCGACGGTCCATCCGGCGAACAACGTATTGCGTTCGGGCTCGGTCTATATATACTTGGTGGATTCGCTCGGCGGCGGGCGGGAATCCGACCGCTGGACCGAGCCGCGCGGAGGGTAACATGGCGCACTTGGGTCTTGCACGCGACGTCGTCGATCGACAGGTATATCAACGCACCGTCGAACGCTTCCGAGAAAAGGGCATCCGCCTCCCGAAGTTGAGTGAGCTCGCCGAGCCGGGTCGTATCGATCCCGCGATCCGCGAGGCGCTGGCCGGCGTTGGACCGGATGAGCCACATCCGCTCAACCTTTTTCGCGTGCACTGGTACAATGACGCGTCCCGCCGCGGTCAACAGGCGGTCCCGGCGCACTTGGTGCTGCCCCGCGACGTGACGGGCGTCGCGGCCCCGATCGTCGTGCTCCTCGGCGATCGATTTCCGATGATCGCCGCGCACAAAGTGCTCGCCGCGTACGGTTGCCTGGCACCCCGCGTGGTCACGGGACAGTTCGATCCGACCAGCCACCGCGCGATCTGGCCCTCGACGGGAAACTACTGCCGCGGGGGCGTCGCCGTCTCGCGAATCATGGACTGCCGCGGGGTCGCCGTGCTCCCCGAGATGATGTCGCAAGAACGCTTCGATTGGCTCGATCAGTGGGTGATCGATCCCTCGGATATCGTCCGCACGCCGGGGAGCGAGAGCAATGTCAAGGAGATCTACGACGCCTGCAACGCCCTCGACGAGAATCCGGAGAACGTGATCTTCAATCAATTCTCCGAGTTCGGAAATCACCTCGTGCACTACCTCTGCACGGGGATGGCCGCAGAGGCGGCGATCGAGCACGTCGGCGCCGCGAACCCGAAGCTCAAGCCCTTCGCCTACGTCTCCGCGACGGGCTCGGCGGGTACGTTGGCCGCGGGCGACTACCTGAAGGATCGCTACGGGGCCAAGATCGTCGCGGTCGAGGCGACCGAGTGCCCGACCCTGCTCGCCAACGGCTTCGGCGAGCACAACATCCAGGGCATCGGCGACAAGCACCTGCCGCTGATCCACAACGCGATGAACACGGACGTCGTGGTCGGTATCTCCGACCAGCACACGGACGGACTGTTCTATCTGTTCAACCATCCGGCGGGCCGCGCGTTTCTCGCCGAGCGCAAGCGCTGGCCCGCGTCGGTGCTTGAGGGGTTGCGCCACCTCGGTTTTTCGTCGCTCTGCAACATCCTGGCGGCGATCAAGGTCGCTCGCCACTTCGATCTGGACGAGGACGATCTGCTCTGCACCGTCGCCACCGACGGGGCGGCGATGTATGGCTCGGAGATGGCGAAGATCGCCGGGCGGCAATTCCCCGACGGTTTCGACACGGTCGACGCCGCCGAGACCTTCGGCCATTACCTTCGAGGGCTGAACGACGACCATCTGCTGGACATGACGCACGCCGACCGCACGCGCACCTTCAACCTCGGCTACTTCACCTGGGTCGAGCAGCAGGGGATCGCCCTCGCCGACTTCGAGGCGCGGCGTCAGCAGAGCTATTGGCGCGAGCTGCGCCAGTACATACCGCTCTGGGACGAGGCGATCGAGCGCTTCAACCGTGAGACGGGCCTCTGAGAGAAAGGACTGACGAGGTGAGCGAGCGTCCTCTCGAATTCGTCTGCCACGCCTGCCAGTCCCGGGTCGCCGCCCGAGACGAACCCTTCGCGTGCCCTCGGCGAGGTGAGGACGACGCCGACCACGTGCTCGAGAAGCGCTTCCCAGCGACCTTCGACGGCGGCTTCGAACGGGTCGTCGATCCGACGCGAAACAACCCCTTCCTGCGCTACCGACGGCTCTTGACGAGCTACGCGATCGTCGACGACGACGCCCGCTTCGTCGAGTTGGTCACGCGCCTGGACGACGCCGTCGCCAGCGTCGACGGCGGCGGCTTTCGGGTCAGCCCGCTGGCCACCGAGACCGCGCTGGGCAACGCCCTCGGACGGCGCGCCGCGCTCTGGGTCAAGGACGAGACCCACAACGTCGCCGGATCCCACAAGGCGCGCCATCTGATGGGGATTCTGCTCTACCTCGAGGCGCTGGGGGTCGCGCGTGAGCATCCCCTGGCGATCGCCAGTTGCGGGAATGCGGCGCTGGCGGCGGCCGTCGTCGCGCGCGCCGCACGCCGACCGCTCTCGGTCTACTTGCCGCCGAGTGCCAGCCCGACGGTGCTCGATCGCCTACGGGCCCTCGATGCGCGGATTGAAATCTGCCCGCGCTTTCCGGGAACGAGCGGCGATCCCTGTTATCACGGCTTTCAGCGCGCGCTGCGGGAGGGGGCGATCCCCTTCTGCTGCACGGGGCCCGACAATGCGCTGACGATCGAGGGCGGTGAGACCCTCGGCTTCGAGCTCGCCGAGGGGATGCGGACCCGCGGCGTACCGCACCATCTGCTGATCCAAGTCGGTGGCGGCGCGCTGGCGAGCGCGGTGACACAGGCGCTCTTCCGCGCCCATCGCTGGGGCTGGATCGAGCAGCCGCCGAAGATCGATCCCGTCCAGACCCGGGGCGCCTGGCCGCTGCCACGAGCCTTCGAGCGCGTCGTCGAGCTGCTCGCCGCCTCAGGCGACGATCGGGGAAGCGCCAGCGACGCGCTCGAGGCGATCGTTCGCCGTCGCTCGAGCTGGATGTGGGCCTGGGAGGACGAGCCGCAGAGCATCGCCCACGGAATCCTCGACGACGAGACCTACGACGGCTGGCAGACGATCCTCGGCACGCTGCGAAGCGGCGGACGTCCCTTGATCGTCGAAGAGTCCGATCTCCACTCGGCCTACCAATTGGCCCAGCTGAACACGACAATCCGCGCCAGCCACACAGGCGTGGCTGGCCTGGCCGGCTTGCTCGCTCTCGAACGCGAGCAGGCCCTCAGACGAGACGAGACGGTTTGTCTCCTCTTCACAGGTATCGAACGATGAACCCAATTCTGAAGCGAGCTACGGACTATCAAGAGGCGATGACCCAGTTTTTGCGCGACATGGTCGCGATCCCCTCGGAGAGCATGCAGGAGCGCGAGGTCTGCGCGCGTGTCCAGCAGGAGATGGAGCGCGTCGGCTTCGACGAGGTCTTCATCGACGGGCTGGGCAACGTGATCGGCCGGATCGGCAGCGGCGCGACGATCATCGCGATGGACGCGCACCTCGACACGGTCGGCGTCGGCAATCCCGCGAACTGGACCGTCGATCCGTACAAGGGCGCCGTGAAGGATGGCAAGATCTTTGGTCGCGGCACCGTCGACATGGAGGGCTCGATGGCCTCGATGGTCTACGGCGCGAAAATCATCAAAGACCTCGAACTGTTCGACGACTACACCCTCTACGTCACGGGCACCGTGATGGAGGAGGACTGCGACGGCCTCTGCTGGCAGTACATCCTCAACGAGGAGGTGATTCCGCGCCCGGATTGCGTCGTGATCACCGAACCGACGAATCTCAACATCTACCGCGGTCACCGCGGGCGGATGGAGCTCAACGTCACGACCAGCGGCGTCTCTTGCCACGGCAGCGCCCCCGAGCGCGGCGTGAACGCGATCTACAAGATGCAGCCGATCATCCGCGCGATCGAGCGGCTCAACGAAGAGGGCTGTCTCGACGATGAGTTTCTCGGCAAGGGGACGGTGACGATCAGTGAGATCCGTTCAACGTCGCCATCGCTCTGCGCCGTCGCCGACAGCTGCACGATCCACCTCGACCGCCGACTCAGCGTCGGAGAGTCCGAGGAGTTCGTCGTCTCGCAGCTCGAGAACCTGCCCGAGGTCAAGGCCGCTGGCGCAACGGTGACCGTTCTCGAGTACGCCGAGCGGGCCTACACGGGGCTTTTGTACCCGACGCGCAAATTCTACCCGACCTGGAAGCTCGACGAGGGCGCACCCGAGCTCGATGCGGCGATCGAGGCCTTCCGCGGCGTCTTCGAGAGCGAGCCCGTCGTCGACAAATGGACCTTCTCGACCAACGGAATCGCCACGATGGGCATGCACGGTGTACCGACCGTCGGCTTCGGGCCGGGGAACGAGGTCTACGCCCACGCCCCAGACGAGTTCACCTGGGTCGAGCACCTGGTCAAGGCCGCCGCCTTCTACGCGGCGTTCCCCCAACAATACTGCGCGCGCAAACGCGACGCCGGCTGAGCGAAAGGGGTCCCCACGATGGACGTATTGACGCGACATCTCGAAGCGCTCTCGAGCGACTTCGTCGGTTATACCAACAGCGATCTGTTGCAGACCTGGGATATGTCCGACGCGCAGCTCTCGTCGACGGTGCGCGCGGCGCGACTGCTCAAGGAGCTGCACCGCCTGGGCCTCTCGGGCAAGATCTTCGACACCGGCCTTGCGGTGTCGATCTTTCGCGACCACTCGACGCGCACGCGTTTCAGCTTCGCTTCGGCGGTGACGATGCTTGGCCTCGCCCTCTCGGAGCTCGATGAGGAGAAGTCCCAGATCGCCCATGGCGAAACGGTTCGCGAGACAGCGACGATGATCAGCTTTCTCACCGAAGCGATCGGGATTCGCGACGACATCTTCCTCGGCGAGGGCCACACATACATGGCCGAGTTCGCCGACGCGCTGCAAGAGAGCTTTGATGCGGGTGTGCTGCCCCAGCGACCGACGGTCGTCAACCTGCAATCGGACCGCGACCACCCGACGCAAGCGCTCTCCGACCTCTGCCACGTGCTCGATCACTTCGATTGCGACGTCTCGGGGCTGCGGGGCAAGAAGCTGACGATGAGCTGGGCCTATTCGCCGAGCTACGGCAAGCCGCTCTCGGTTCCCCAGGGCGTGATCGGCCTCTTCACGCGCTACGGGATGGACGTGACCCTAGCCTATCCCGAAGGATACACGCTGATCCCCGAGATCGAGAAGCTCTCGGAGCACCAGGCGGTGCAGTCGGGTGGCTCCTTCCGTATCGTCCACGACATGCGCGAGGCGTTTCGCGGCGCCGACGTCGTCTACCCCAAGAGCTGGGCACCGATGTGGGTGATGGAGAAACGCACCGAGCTGCTGCGCGCAGGCGACAAGTCGGCGCTGCGCGAGCTCGAGCAGAGCTGCCTCGAAGAGAACCGGACCCACGTCGATTGGGAGTGCAACGAGTCGATGATGGCCGAGACCCGAGACGGGACGGCGCTCTACATGCACTGCCTGCCCGCGGACATCACGGGCGTAAGCTGCCAGCGAGGCGAAGTCGCCGCCGAGACCTTCGAAAAGGCACGCCTGGACACCTACCGCGAGGCGTCGTTCAAACCCTTCGTCATCGCCGCGATGATTGCGTTGGCGCGCTTCGACGATCCCCAACGGATCCTCGAGCGGATCGTGGCCGAAAAGCGCCCCCGCACCCGATTCTAGGCAAAAGCCCCAGGACGAGCAAACGATGGATCCCTCGACATTCCGCACGCCCTCCCCGAACATCGAATGGCACGAGCCCAAACCGGCTCGTGCGAGACGATAGTGGCCCTCGATCTGAGCGATACGCTGGTCGTGGCGATCAGCTCGACGGCGCTCTTCGACCTCGAGGAGTCACAGCGCCTCTTCGAGCGCGAGCGGCAATCCGATCCCGATCGAGCGATCGAGTCCTACCGCGCTCACATGCTCGCCCATGAGGACGAACCGCTCCCCGCTGGCACAGGTCTTCCGCTCGCGCGGGCGCTGCTGCGTCTGAACGCCTTCGCCGAGAACGGACGCAGGCCGCTGGTCGAGGTCGTGGTGATGTCGCGCAACAGCCCCGAGACGGGGCTGCGCGTGCTGCACAACATCCGCCACCAGCAGCTGGCGATCTCTCGCTCGGCCTTCACGGGTGGGGAGTCGGTCGTCGACTACCTCGCGGCGTTCGGCGTCGACCTCTTCCTGACGACCAACGCCGAGGACGCCCGCCGCGTGATCGACAGCCGCGTCTGCGCCGCGGCGATCGTCGCCGCTCCACCACCCGAGATCGAGCGGCTCCCCGACGACCAGGTGCGCATCGCCTTCGACGGCGACGCGGTGCTCTTCGACGAATCGAGCGAGTTGGTCTACAAGCGCGAAGGGCTGGCGGCGTTCCACGACGCCGAACGCAGCGCCGAGGACACGCCGCTCGCGGAGGGGCCGTACGCAAATCTATTGAAAAAAATCGCACATTTGCAGGATCGCTTGCCCGGCCGAGTCGAGTACTCGCCGATCCGCATCGCGATCGTCACCGCCCGCAACAGCCCCGCCGACGTGCGGGTGATCAAGACGCTGCGCGAGTGGGGCGTCTACGTCGACGAGGCGTTCTTTCTCGGTGGAGTCGACAAGAGCCAGGTACTCGCCGCGTTCAAGCCCCACATCTTCTTCGACGATCAGGACGTGCACCTCGACGCCGCCTCGCCGCTCGTGCCCGCGGGCAAGGTCCCCTATCGCAGCGATTCGCCGCTCGCCCGGTCGGGGAAATAGTCAGCGCGACGTCGGCGCACCAAGCACGGCGAAGAGGAGAAGGAGAACGGTCGTGGGCGGGAGCTCGCCACCGGACGTCGAGCGCTACGGCGCCGCCGACCAACCTGGGCGAGCGCGAGAGCACCGACGGGCTTGCGTCGTCGCGGGGGAAGCGGGTAGAGTCGGGAGGCGCAGACGCCGTGCGATGTGGACGGAGCGACGGGGAGACGAGACGATGAGCAAACACGAGCGGTTCGTGGCTGGCGGCGCTGGGCACGACGCCGGGGCCACTCCCGAGAGCATCTTGCGGCAGATCTTTGGGTACACCCACTTCCGTGGCGAGCAGCGAGCGATCATCTC
>JAGQJP010000235.1 GCA_020430585.1 Myxococcales bacterium
CCGCGTTCTCGCGGCGCTCAAAAGGGGGTAGGCGACCATGAATCGCTTTCAACTGGTGCAACCGCTGACCGTCGAGGCGGCGATGAAAGCGCTGAGCGCCAAGGGCAGCGTCCTACGCGCCGGGGGCGTCGACCTGATCGACCAACAGAAGGAGTACCTGATCGCCCCGACGCAGCTCGTCGACCTGCGCAAGGTTCCGGGATTGGCGCAGGTGACGGCGAAGCCGGGGCACAAACTGGCACTCGGCCCGATGGCCACGCTCTCGGCCATCGCCTCCGACGCTGAGCTGCGCCGCCTCTATCCAGCGATCGCCGAGGCGGCAGAGGCCGTGGCGACACCGCAGATCAGGCGGCTGGCGACCCTCGGCGGCAATCTCTGTCAACGGCCGCGCTGCTGGTACTTCCGCAGCGAGGAGTTCCACTGCCTGAAGAAGGGCGGAGACAAGTGCTTCGCCCAAGAGGGCGAGAACGTCTGGCACGCGCTCTTCGAAAACTTTCCCTGCGCGATGGTGCACCCCTCGACGATGGCGCTGCCGCTGATCGCCCACGACGCGACGATCGAGCTCGTGAGCGCCAGCGGGAAGCGAAGCGTCAGCGTCGAGAGCTTCTTCGTCAAACCCGAGGACAAGCTCTCGCAAGAGACGCAGCTCAAGCCCGGCGAGATCATCACCGCGCTCCACGCGCCTGCTCACGCCGGGAAGAGCGCGTCGCTCTACGTGCGGTTGAAGCACAAGCAGAGCTTCGACTGGCCGTTGATCGAACTCGCCCTCTGGGGTCGCGCCGATGGCGGTAAGCTCGCCGACGTTCGGGTTGCCCTCGGGGCCGTCGCTCCGATCCCGCTGCGAGCCAAGGCGCTCGAATCGGCGCTCAAAGGGCTCGCCCTCGATCCGGCGGCGTTGAAGGCGAAAGTGCCCGTGGTCCGCAAAGGCGCGCGTGCGCTGGCGCACAACGGCTACAAGATCGGTCTTCTGGAGACGACGATCGCCCGCGCTCTGGATGAGCTCGTTCGGCGACTGAAGGCGGCCTGACGGGCGCGAGCCCGTCCCTGGCGAGACGTTCACGCGCCGATCGCGGGCGCGTTGGACGACGAGGCGACGAATGTACGACGACAAGCGTTTGAATCAAGTCGAAAACCCCGAAGAGCGGCTGACGCGCCAGGTCTGCAGCAACCTGCGAGCGAAAGAGTTCTATCTCGACGGCCCCTCCGTCGCCGAGATGAGCCACTCCGGCCCGGAGACCGCGTATTGGTGCCTACAAACGATGCAGCCCTTCGGACCCGACGACCAATACTGCTGCCCTGAAGAGTGCCAGCGTGGCCGCGCCTGCCACGAAGAGCTCTAGCGCAGCGCCTCCTCGGTCGCCTCAGCGCGACGGCAACGTCGTGACGCGTCGCGGCCCAAAGAGTGAAACGAAGGCGCCGAACGTGCGCCGCGCCAACTCCGTTCCCCGGGCGACGTGCACCGCGGTGGCCCGCCGAATCTCATCGACACAGAAGCCGTGCCGCTCGAGCAGCACCCGATGCTCCGGTAGGGTCAGCCATCGCTCGATCAGCGCCTCGTCGACCTCGAGGTGGAACTGAAAGCCGTACACCTTGTCTCCATAGCGAAACGCCTGCCCCGGACAGTCGCTGGAGCGCGCGAGGTGAACGCCGCTTCGCGGGACCTCGAAGGTATCGCCGTGCCACTGAAAGATCATCTCCCGCTCGGCGAAGTTCCACAGCACGGGGTCATTGCGGCTCGCTTCGGTGCGCTCGACGGCGACCCAGCCGATCTCCGGGCGCGCGCTGCGCCCAACCTCGCCCCCGAGCACCTTCGCCAGCAGCTGGGCGCCGAGGCA
This sequence comes from Myxococcales bacterium, assembly GCA_020430585.1. Lineage (GTDB taxonomy): Bacteria > Myxococcota_A > UBA9042 > JAGQJP01 > JAGQJP01 > JAGQJP01. Next base: position 1,836 of record JAGQJP010000235.1, read on the forward strand.
GATTCCAAGCACGGGGATCTCCCGCTCGAGCGCCTGCTCGATTACCCGCAGCTCGGTCAGAAGATGCGGGTAGCGATCGCTCTGGTCGACGTTCATCGGGCCGCCCAGCACGATCAGGCCGCGATAGCGCGAGAGCGTTGGACGAGCCTCGGGCTTGCGGTCGAAATTGACGTAGCGAATTCGAAAGCCGCTGTCCCGGAACATCGGGTCCAGGGTCCCCAAGATCTCCCAGGCGACGTGTTGAAATACGAGGATCTTACGTGTTCCCATAGCCTTGCATCGAAAGGTAGCACATTTCGGCAACGGGAAAAAGCCCCTCGCCCTCCGCTGACGGCCCCTTTTCTCACGAGCTGCGCTATACTGGCCCGAGCGTCGAACCACTGAGCCGAAAGCGACGAATGGAACCGCATCCTCGAACACGCATGCTCGCGAGCGTCGCCTTGCTCGCCAGCGTCGCCCTGCTCGCCGGCGCCTGCGATGCGCGGCGGCTGTCGTCGGTGCATGAGACCGGGAGCGACGCGATCGTCGAAGACGCGCCCCCCGTCGTCGCCGATGGGCCGAGCGTCGCGATATCATTCGCTCCCGACCCCGTCGGAGCGCCCCTTGACGCGCGCTTCCTCTCGATCACGATCGACACCTCGCGGGCGGTCCGCGCGCGCTACGATTTCAACCAACCGCGACTCGTCGAGCTCGCCTCCGAGCTCGCACCGTTCTACCTGCGCGTCGGCGGCACCGAGGCGGATCGCGTCTTCTACGACCTGAGCGAGACCCCGATAGCGACACCACCGCCGGGATACGCGGAGGTGCTCGACCGCGAGATCTGGGACCGTATCTGCAGCTTCGCACGCCAGACGGGGGCACGGCTGCTCTTCACGCTCAACGCCGGCCCCGGCCCACGAGATACC
>JAGQJP010000236.1 GCA_020430585.1 Myxococcales bacterium
CAACACCGCGCTCGCGGTCGTGTCAACGTGGTGGGAGCAAAAGGCGCCCGAGGGGAATGGCCCAGAGTGCGCCGACGAGTGGCAGCCAGACCAGGCTGGGCAGGCGCCAGAGCGTTTGCCCGAGGGAGGCGAGGAACCCGACATCCTCGGCGGGTGCGATCCAGATGCGCGCGAGCAGCCAGCCGCCGTCGAGTGACCCCTAGATGCGGCGATTTTGTCTGCAGCCTGGCGACGGCAGACCCCCCGCCCGGCCTCCGAACTGCCTCGCAGGCCGACGCTGCCCAATCAGGGGCCGAGCTGCCTCGAAGAGCAGAGCCGTCTCCGATGCCCGAGTCGCACAGCGGGCCCGTGCAGCTTCGACGGCACGAAAAAGCGTTTGGGCGGCGCGCCTCGTCAATCCGAGGGGCGCCGACTCCCATTCGACGTGCACGCCGTCGTCGACTCGACCTGCCACGATAGCTGGGTAGCGTGCGCACCCAGCGTTGGAGCGCTTCTCCCCAGCGCGTCTAGCCGATGCTAGGCCATACCATGTGTCCTCGAAAAAACATAAAAACCTAATTTTAATGTTGCAGTCTGCATGGATATTTTGGTAGTTATGGTATCTCTCGCAGAGCCGAGACGAAGGAGGACGCGAATGAGACGATCGAAGCCAAGCACAATGACAATGCTCACCTTGTTAGTGTTCATCGCCGGTTGCGGAGGCGAGGGTGGGCGATACTGGAACCCGGTCACGGGCCGCCCAATGGACTCGGGCGGGTCGTTAAAGGAGCCCCAGAAGTGTCGAGGATTTATTGATATTTCTGGCTACAATGGATTCACCGAGACCCGAAACGAATACAATTGCGGAGACGGCGACTGCACCGTGTGCTGCAAGGTCTGCCACGACGCATCGAAGATCTGCGAGGAGTCCTGCGCTAGCTGCGACGAGGTCTGCGTGATGCCCGTGCTCGAGCGACCGACCACGCCACTCGCCCGCGACGCTGTCTGCTACCGCGGGTGGACGCCCTGCGCCGAAGGCCTACGCTGTCGCCCCGCAATGGCAGGGCTTTCGGCCCTACGATGCCTGCCCCCAGGCTTGGAAGACGACGGCTGCTTCACCGACGCAGACTGCGCCCCCGACTTCGAATGCCAGGATACGTTCGCTGGCGTGTGTAGTCGCAAGCGCTCGTCGTCGACAGTGATCCTGTTTCCCTGAGCGCCCCCGGTCCGAAGGGGTGTCCGTTGACTTTGCGGACCATCAAAGCCAGGTAGACGTCGACCGAAAGGAGCCGTCAGAAGTCAGTCTGCCCTTTGACGCGCAGCCGCCGTTTCAGCTCTTTCCAAATCTCGTGTTGCCGCGAGGGCTTGGAGTACCCGAGGTTCTGCGGGGAGGTGAGGCGGACGAGATAGTTCCGGCAGTCGATATCGGTACAGTTGCACGCGATCTCGTCGCTGATGAAGTCGCGCACCATACGCGCGAAATCGAGCTTCTGGTCCGTCAGCTCGCAGACCATCTGTTGCTTCTCGACGAGCTTGCCAAACGCGGCACAGCGACCGAACGCGCGGGCCAGGGGAGCGCGCGCGATCTCCAACCCGAACATCGCGCAGAGATCGGCTTGGAGTCGCTGGAGGATGACGCTCTGCTTGCTGCCCCCGAGCTCGTCGTCCAGGGCCACCATCACGTACGCAGCCAGGCAGGCGTGGAGGTCGTTTCGCTCGCTCATCTGCTCTGCTGTAGGCGTCCCGCTTGCGTTGTACGACTCCAACCCGCGCCGGAGCCTCGCCGGTAGCGTTGCATCCATCGGTGTCCCCCCATTCTCGCCTCGGACCGTCGGTAACCCCTCGGAAGCCCCCGCTCCAGCCGGTCGATGGCAGTCCCCGTCTCCATTTGCCGCAGCCGATACCAGCCCGCGTCGTTGCGAGTGCCGGCGGATCAGAATCGCCATAACGCCACTCGCTCACCAGGGCCAGTATAGACGTGTCGCAAAGATCGCGTCAACATCGCCAGCGCCTCGCAGCTCGTCGTGCGAGATCAGCAGATTCGCTGCCTCGCGCGCCGCGTCGCCGCCGAACGCCCACGGTTTGTGGCGTCTCCTTGCATCGTATGCAACACGGCGCTTCACACCTGACTGTGCGGCCCCCTGCGCACCGCCCAGCCGGCTCGACATCGTCGTCGGACCCTGGCGGGACCACGAACGGGGCGCTCTGGCTCGCCGACGACCACTACCGCGATATCGCCGCGCTTGAGCCGCTCGTAGCTCTCGACCTCCTCGGCGAGCTGGTCGTGGACCGAGCGAAGCGGGTCGAGGGCGCGTTTGACCTCGTCGGCAGCGATAGACCGGTCGTTTGAGGCGGTCCACTGCGTTTGCGTCGTCGCCGCAGCCGTGAAAGCCGGCGTCAGCGCGATAGGGTTGGAGGTCAGGTCTGTTCGCCGGTGCGCGAACGTTTTCTCGATCGCCCCGGCGAGATCGGACCCGACAAAGTCGTGTTGACGCGACAGCAGCCATCCTTGGCTAGCTTCGTCAGGCGCGCGCGCACCGACGCGGGCATGTTCTTCTTCTTCACGACGTAGCCTCGAGATAGAGCCTCATCACGCGCTCGACTCGGCAGATTCGGCCGTACGCGAGTAGCCGCTCGATGTTGGACGGCCTCCTCGCGCGCCAGATGCGCAGGGCCTCGAGGGCGATCTCGACGCCGAGCTTGTTGCGATACTTGAAGGCGTCGGCGATGGACTTTTCGGCGCCGTACACGCGGACAGGCTGCCCGTCGATGCGGTGCGTCTCGATTCCGCTGTTGAACGCCTCGCCCGAGAACCAGTAGATGTTCACCGGCGGATAGTCGATGCGCGGCTTCTCGGCTCCACGGGCCACGGCCACGTCGACCGCGTGCGGCACCTGCATCGTCAGCTCGTGAAACGCGAGCGCCGAGATCAGGCACACCACCCCGTTCGGCACGCGCCGCGCCACGGTCACCAGATCGGGAGCCGCGAGCCCATCAAGCTCGGCCAGCCGATAGAGGCCCCGACTCAGCTGTTCGATCGTTCCGCTATCGCGCATCACGTACAGCGTCCGCCGGCTGATTCCCGCTGCCAGCGCCTCGGACATCCGCAGCACGCCTCCGCGGGCGCGAAAGATCTCGCTCGCTTCTCTGACCTTCCCCGTCATGGGGGACATAATACCAGCAAATATGAAAATGTGAAGGTGTTTTGTTTCGCAAAAAGTGTGAACGAAATTCTCGCGCCTTCGGAGAATGAGAATAGAGACGAGTGCAACGAAACCAACCGCACTTGCCCGCTGGGCCGGCGGCGCAATCGACCCAATCAATGGTGCACGGGGGGTCACCGTGCAGTCGACTCGTAGGAGAACATCATGACCGACATCACCACCAGCAAGACCAACAGCAACAACACCACCGACGAGCCGCGTGAGAGCGTGGGCTTCTCCGCCGGCGAGGCCGCCCTGGCGCTCGAGGAGCTGATGCCCGCGCTGCAGGCGCTGCCCAAGTCCCAGGTCACGGCACCCCCGCGTGCCCGTCAACGTCGCCGTCGCCAGAGGCTATCGCATCCTGCGCTACGCCCGCGAGGACACCGCGCGCTTCGTCGACACCTTCGTCCACTTCGACCCCGCGCTGTTCGACCGCTTCGAGCTGGCAATCCAGGCCCTCTGGCTCGCCGACGACCACTACCGCACCGCCCTCGACGACGCCCGCGACGGCTTCGACGAGCTCGTCGCCCGCTGCCGCGACTCCCGCTCCCAACTTCTAACCTTCTGCGACGGCGCCTTCTTCGGCCACCCGGCCCTCGCCGAAAAGCTCTCGGAGATCCGCCAGGGCAGCGCCGCCTCGGCGACCAGCTGATCCGCCAGATCGAGGCCTCCAGCCCCTCCTCCCGCGCCGAGCTGCAAGACACCCGCTACCGCGCCTTCAGCTACTTCGCCAGCCTCTATGCCGACATCGTCACCATGAGCGGCTACGTCTACGCCAAAAGCGACGCCGCCGAGACGCGCTACATCAGCCTCTACACCAACCTCACGCGCCGCCCCGCCGTCTCGCCGAACAGCGGCCGTCGCAACGACAGCCTCACCAGCCACGCTGGCGATGGCGTCGGCGCTGGTGGTAACGAGGATGGCGAGAGCGCCGGCGGCAAAGGTGAGACCTCGAGCGACGAGACCGTCTCGGGGGAGGGTGCACCCTCGGGCCCCGTCTCTCGCGGATCCAGCGATGCCTCCGACGCTTCGGCGACCAACTGAGCTTCCTGCGCCTCCTCACGCCGCGTACGGCGCAGGAGAACCGCTCTCGACCGCTAGTCGCTCGGCGCGGCAACTCTTGTGTCGTTAACGCGGGCTGCAATCTCGAAGCGAGCGCCTCGAGGAGCCCGCTTGACGGGATCATGAGACGCGAGGACTTCGTCCAGCTGGCCACCCGCCTTTTCCTGTGCGATAATGACCGCGAAGCGGAGGTCCAACGATGCAACAAAAGGATGCCGACGACGCCAAGCGCCGCATCGTGATGGCGAGAGTGGGGCGCGCCGACGACCGATCGAGGCGCTTCGACCTCGAGCTCTGGGACCGAGTCGGGCCCGAGGGTCGATTCGCCGCGGCATGGGAGATGGTCGCGGAAACGCAGCGAATGCGGGGGGGCGATGGGGAGCAACCCAGACTTCAGAGATCTGTTCTGCGAATTGAACGCCGCTGACGCCCGCTATCTGATC
>JAGQJP010000237.1 GCA_020430585.1 Myxococcales bacterium
CCTCGATGTAAGCTTCCCAGTGTCGACGGCGGGCCCTCGCGGATCGGATGGCGTCGATTCCGGTCAGGCCTTCTCGAGTTTTTCGTAGGCGATTTCGAGCTCTTCGACGGTCATGTCGGACCCTTTGCCGTCGAGGGAGAGACTCTTCCAGCTGGCCGGCCAGGCTTCGAAGAAGTTGAAGCGGGTGATCTCGCTGCCGTCGTCGTCACAGATGATCAACGACCCGGAGCGGCGATCGATATGGCCATCCATCACACGCTTGCGCCACTCCCACAGCTCTTTGCTGTTGACGTAGCCGCGCTTGAGCTTGATGTTGCCGTACTTGTGACGCCCAGGGCGCTTGCGCTCGATCAGGCTCGAGCCGGCTTTCGAGACGATCACTTCGGTCTCCGAGGTGAGACCGTCGCAACTCTTGAAGGCGGCCTGGGTCACGCCTTCGATCTCGACTTTGAAGTTGAACTGTCCAATCGCGTCGAACGGTCGTCGACCTGCCATATTGCTCTCCTGCTCGTCGGATGCGAACGGGACAACTGTACAAAAAGGCCGTACAGCTTGCAACTCAAAGCTTGCGATGGCCCCCCGCTTTTTGCTAGCGTCACGCCATGCACGCTCACACGCGCGTGATCGGCGCGCTCGCACTCTTGGTCAGCATCGCACTCGGCTGCGCCGACCGCGGCGATGGGGATGCGTCCTCGTCGCCGACGACGCTGACCCCCACTCGAACCGTCTGGCTGAGCCCTCTCCGCTCATCCACGGCGGGCGCCTCGAAACCGAGCGATCGACGACTCCGATTCGCGGTAATCTCGGATTCGAACGACCGCTACGGCAGCCAAGCCCAGGGAATCGGCGTCGAGTCCGCGATCACGACGATCACGCAGCGCATTCTCCCGGCCTTCGTCATCCACAACGGCGATCTGATCGCCGGGCAGAGCCGCCGCCTCAGCCGTCGGAGGGTCGAGATGATGTGGCGCGGCTACCACGACGCGGTGACCATCCCGTTGGCAAACCGAGGGATTCCGCTCTTTCCCGTGCCCGGGAATCACGACGCCTCGCCGAACGACCGACTTCCCGACCGCGGCCTCTACGAGGAGCAATGGCTCGAGCCCGCGCACCGACCGCGCTGGCCGCTCTTCGACCCCTACCGCTACCCCTTCAGCTACAGCTTCATCGCCGCAAACACGCTGCTGGTCGTCCTCGACGCCCCCACGGGTCGTCTCTCGCGCGGCGATCTCGCGTGGTTGCGAGTCACGCTCGGCGCGTCGAAGAGCTTCGACCGCGTGCTCGTCTTCGCACACGTTCCCTTCGCTCCGTACCTGGAGCGGAGCTATGGGACGCTGCGCCCCGCCCGTCCGATCCTACGGATCTTGGCACGCCGCCACGCCCATCTCTTCACGGGACACTACGAGATCTTCTTCGACGGCCACTTCGCGAACCTGCGCACGACCTCGACCGGCCAGCTCTCCCACACCTGTCGCGTGCCGATCGGCGGCTCGATTTGCCAGGGGATGTCGTTTCTGGTCGTCGACCTCGACGCCGAACGCGCACCGCGACTCGCGATCACGGCCCTGCGCGGCCCACGCTTCGAGTCCCGCTTCGACCCCTACGCGCTACCCCTCGAGCTCGGATCCTACTGGCGCTCGCCCACCCTGCCCCACGATCTGCGCGGCATGCTCGAAGAACCGCCACTCGGCTTCGATCTGAGCACGCTCGGCCTGGATTGACGCGGGGCGTTAGGAAAGAACGACAACTTTGTAAAAGTTACACAATCCCGCTTGACACGGATTTACAAAAACCGTTAGGATTTGACCCTTCGGGAGGCATCGTGCATGGATATCTACGACCAGCAGCTGGACCTGCAGCGGAATCTCATCAGCGTCACGCGGAAGATCATCGACTCGATCCGCGATGGGCTGGAGTTCGAAGAGATTTTCGGCTCGGTCGCCCGCGGTGTGCGGGAGCTGATCCGCTACTCGCACCTCTACCTCTCCATCGTCGATCACCACAAGCGCAACCTCAAGGTGCTCTTCTCCAACGGGCGTGAGCCAAACCTGCTCTCGGCGACGACGACGATTCCGCTGTCGCGAGAGTCGGCGGCGCACACACCGTTTCTCGAGCAGTACCCGATGATCGTCAACGACGTCTCGGCAAAGAGCGAGACGGAGCGCATCTTTCGCGAGTTCTTCAGCAAGGGAATCCATTCGGCGGTGGTGATCCCGCTGATCACGAAGGACCACCTCCTCGGCAACCTGATCCTCGGCCACGAATCGACCCATTTCTATAGCGGCCGCGAGCTCGAGATTCTACAGCCGATCGCCGATCAGCTGGCGGTCGCCGTCGAGCGCGCGATCCTCTTCTCGAACGAGCGGCAACAGCAGGAGCGATTGCGGCTGATCAATCAGACGGGCAAGATCCTGCTCAGCTCTCTGGACTTGAGCACGATCTTGACGAAGATCGGTACGTTCGTCCAGAAGCGCTTCTCCTATTACCATCTCTCGATCTGGCTGCTGAACGGGACCCGGGACAAGCTCACCTTGACCGCCCACTCTGGCGGGTACACGAGCGCCCTGCCCCTCGGCTATCAGCTGCCGCTGACGCTGGGCATCGTCGGCCACGTGACACGCACGCGAAATCCCTATTATTCTCCGCATATCCAGCAGGAGGAGAACTACATTCCCCTCGAGCGCGTCGATCTCCACTCGGAGCTCTGCGTGCCGATTCTCTTTCGCGACGAGATCCTCGGCGTGATCAACCTCGAGTCGAACTGCGTCGACGCCTTCTCCCACGACGACATGACGTTGATGCAGACGATCGCCGACCAGCTGGCGGCGGCGATCATCAATACGCGGCTGTTCCAGCAGGTCTCCGATTTCAACAAGAAGCTCCAAGAGGAGATCGGACAGAAGACGCGCGAGCTCGAGCACGCCAAGACGCTGCTGATGCAGCGCAAGGTGACCCTCGAGGCCGAGAACGAGAAGCTGAAGAAGCTCCTGGCCCAAAACGGCGACGAGACGGACTTCATCGGCAACAGCCCAAAAGTGAAGAACCTGCTCGCGCTGATCGAGCGCGTTGCACCAAGCGACGCGACGATCCTGATCGAAGGCGAATCGGGCACGGGAAAAGAGCTGGTCGCCCGCCTCGTCCACGGGAGGAGTCTGCGCTCGGCCCAGCCCTTCGTGGCGATCAACTGCGGCACGCTGAACCCGCAGCTCCTCGAGAGCGAGCTCTTCGGCCACGAGCGAGGGGCGTTTTCGGGTGCCGACAAGACCAAAGACGGGCTCGTCGAGACGGCGCGGGGCGGGACGCTCTTCCTGGACGAGATCACCGAGCTCGAACCGTCGATTCAGAGCAAACTCTCGCGCTTCATTCAGGACCGAGAGTACCATCGGGTCGGCGGCAAAGAGGTCCGCGTGGCCGACGTGCGGATCGTCTGCGCGACCAATAAGTCGCTCCATGACGAAGCGAAGCTCGGAAAGTTTCGCGAAGACCTGTACTACCGCCTGAACACGATCACGATCGACCTCCCGCCGCTGCGGGATCGCAAAGAGGACATCCCTCTTCTGACCCAGTACTTCTTCGAGCGCTACCGCGGGGGCAAGACGTTCTCTCTCTCCCGCGACCTGATCGATGCGCTCGAGCATTACAACTGGCCAGGCAACGTCCGGGAGTTCGAGGGTCTGATCCAACGACTCTGCATCCTCTGTGATCCCGGCGAGATCGGCGTTGACTACGTCCCCAAACACGTTCTCGGTCAGAACGGCAAGGCGAACGGAACACCGCTCGTGCCCTCGGGCCAGACGATCCGCGAGGTCGAACGGATGTTGATCGCCGAGACGCTGAAGGCTTCGAATGGACGCAAGGAGACCGCGGCCAAGGCCCTCGGCATCTCCCTCAAGACGCTCTACAACAAGATCCACCGCTACCAGATCGAGACGTAGTGACCGAAGACACTTCCGGCGCAAACTGTAAATCCAAACCACATAATCAATGTAATATTTTCAGAACCGATCCGCCAAACTTCCCTCCGACGTCCCAGGGCTACCGCGGTGACACGTAAGAATTACAATATTACAATCCGTTAAAAGTTGTCCCAAAATCATCGAGATAGCGGGCCGCTGTGCGGAAGTGGCTCAGTCGCCGTGTGTTATCCTGTCACAGTCGCGCCGTTTCGCGGCTTCCGCGAGCCAACCCCAAAATAAAAACCACCGCATTGTCGGGGTGTTCATGCACTTTGCAGGCGTACTGCCCCGTTTGGCATGGTACTTGTAGAGGTCATCCTCGCCCCACCACGTGGAGCAGGGAAATCGGGAGTCCAAGGAGGAGTCAATGACCACCCACAAGTTTTTCATCCGTCTGATCAGCACGTTGGCCATCTTGACCAGCGTGTTGGCGAGCACGGCATCGGCGACTGTCGTCATCGGTCTGGACAAGCAGACGCTGGTGCGAGATTCCGACGCCGTCGTGATCGGAAAGGTCGTCTCGATCGCCAGCTATCGCGAGAAGGACACCTCGATCTGGACCGCGACGCGAATCGACGTCACGCGCGTGCTGCGGGGCCGCATCAGCAAGGGCATCTACCTGCTCAAGCAGCCGGGCGGAACCCTCGACGGCGTCTATCGTCGCGTGCCGGGCGTCGCCGGGTTCGCGCTGAACGAGACGGTACTCCTCTTCCTCGAGTCCCACGCCTCGCGCGGTCATGTCGTGATGGGCATGGCCCAGGGCAAGTTCACGGTCGTGCGGGACAAGACGAGCCAACGCATGCTCGCCTACCGCGACCTGAGCGACTTGACACTGGTTCGACGCGCGGATAGCGGACGCTACACGACGCTCTCGCCGATCGAAGTGAAGCCCTATTTCTACCTCGACGAGCTGATCAAGGCCGTCCTCAACTCGGCGAAGAAGTGAGGGAGAGACAGATGAAACGCACGCTATCGACAATTGTCTTCCTCGCCGTGCTCGGCCTCGGCTCATCGCTATCGGCCTACGTGACGATGGGTGTGAAGTGGAGCGACTCGGATCTGCCGGTCGGGATCTACATCTCCCAGACGCTCTCCAACGAGCTCGCCGATCAGGTCGCCGTCGACGCGATCTGGGCTTCGTTCATGACCTGGCAGAATGTGGATTGCAGCTACGTTCAGTTCGTGAACAAAGGCCGCACGACCTCGACCTCGTGGGGCATCTCCGACGGCAAGAACGTGATCTCTTGGCGCGAGTCGAACTGGCCCGACTCGAAATACGCGCTGGCGGTGACCAGCGTGCTGGGTAGCCAGTACAGCGGCGGCAACATCTTCGACGCCGACATGATCTTCAACGGCGTGAACTTCTCATGGGCCGTCGACGGCAACAAGAACAAGGTCGACCTGATCTCCGTCGCCACGCACGAAGCGGGGCACCTGATCGGCCTCGACCACTCGCCGATCTACTCGGCGACGATGTACGCTTCGACGAGCGAAGGGATGACGCACCAACGCACCCTGCACGACGATGACATCGCGGGCGTCTGCTCGATCTATCCGATCGACAGCGCGCCGAACCTGCCGCCGAAGGAAGAGCCCAAACCCCTCAATCCGGGCGACACGTGCAGCTTCACCTTCGAGTGTGGCAGCCTCTCCTGCATCAACGACGGCAAAGAGAAATACTGCGCCAGCGGGTGCCAGAGCGATTCGGATTGCGGACAGGGCTTCACCTGCATCGGCGCGACCCAGGGATCGATCTGCGTGAAGACCACCAACCTCGGCCCAACGCCGACCCAGGGACTCGGTGACAGCTGCTCGAGCCAGCTGCTCTGCCTCAGCTCGATGGTCTGTATCGGCGACAACGGCGCGAACTACTGTACCCAGAACTGCTCGAGCGCAACCTGCCCGAGCGGATACTCCTGCGTCCCGGCGGGGACGACGCAGGTCTGCGTAAAGAGCGCGGCGCCTGTCGAGCCGACCAAGAAGATCGGCGACAACTGCTCGGACAACAGC
>JAGQJP010000238.1 GCA_020430585.1 Myxococcales bacterium
CCAGGGGGAGACTCGCCACGCTCGAGAGGAGAACCTCTGCTGCGGAGACGACTCGGTCGATCTAACCCGGGGAGACTTGCGCGTCGATCGCCCGCCACTGACCGAGGATCGTCGGTTCTTCCGGCTCCGCGGAGCCGGTAGCCCCGTCAAACCCCGCGGCGACGAGCTCATCGCGAACGGCGATCAAGCGGCGCGTGGTCTCTAACGGCTCCACCTCGAACGACGCACGGAAGAAGCCGTCCAGCCTCGCCAGGCGAACGCTGGTCTCGGCGATACGCTCCGCCGTGGATCGCGGGGGGGTGACGTGGCCGGTCCAGAGCTCGATCCATTCGATCAAGCGCTCGGGCCCGATCCACGCCTCGCCGAAAGATGCGCGCCGACCGGGCGGCAAAAGGGGCCAAACCCGTCCGTCGAACTGTAGGTCGAAATGGAATCTCATCGTTGGCGCGGGCCGCTCGGCGTTCACATCTTCCCCTTGTACCACATTCGGCCGCAAAGACCACCCTTGACCCGCGGCGCGAGGGGGCTAGAATGGTGCCACGAGGAGGACCGATGAACGATGCACCACGAGAGAAACGAGCCGCAGCCGAAGCGGCGTTGGCGTATGTCGAGCCGGGAATGCGGCTCGGGTTGGGAACGGGGTCGACGGCGACGCTGTTCATCGACGCGCTGGGGGCACGCGTGCGCGACGGGCTGACGATCAGCGGTGTCGCCACGTCCCGGGCGTCGCACGAGCAGGCGTTGCGGGTCGGCATCCCACTGCTCGACCTCGACAGCGTGACCGAGCTCGACCTGACGGTGGATGGCGCCGACGAGATCGACCCGGCGATGAACCTGATCAAGGGTGGCGGCGGCGCCTTGCTCCGGGAGAAGATCGTCGCCTCGCGCTCCCGAGGCGTGGTGATCGTCGCCGACTCGAGCAAAGAGGTCGACACTCTCGGCCGCTTTCCGCTGCCCGTCGAAGTCGTTCCCTTCTGGTGGAACGCCACCGCTGCGGCCCTCGGGACGTTGGGCGTCGAACCTCGACTACGTCGAAGCGCCGACGGCTCACCGTTCCTTTCGGACAACGGAAACCTGATTCTCGACTGCCCCTTCGGCTCGATCGCCGATCCCGCCGAGCTCGAATGGGAGATCTCGCTGGTGCCGGGTGTCGTCGCCGTCGGCCTCTTCGTCCGGATGGCGGATGTCGTGCTGACCGGGCAATCCGACGGTCAAGTGAGCTGTCGCGGAATTCTGGACGACGAGTAACGAGGAGAGAGTGTCGATGCGAGCCCCATTCGCCAAACCGAAGCTCATCATGCTGGTCGCGATCGGCGTCGCGTTCGCGGCCATCGCCGACCTGGGCGCACAGACGCCACCCCGCCCGAAACCGACGCCGACGGTGTCCCCCCATGCGCCCAAACCCCTCGTGGTGCCAAAGCCGATCGTCCATGATCTCTCACATCAGCTGGACGGTCGCTGGTCCGTCGTCAGCCTGGCGCGCGATGCCCAGAAGACGAAATGGAAACGCGGCGTATTCGTGATCACCTTCGACCGACAGCAGCACACGTGGAGCGCAAAGCTGAGCGCCGATGCGAAGACGATCGAGACCCGCGGGACCTTTCTCGTCCACGACAATCAGTTGATCACCACCGAAAAGACGAGTCGCGGGCTCCGGCGCACGCGCATCGTCGTGCAGCTGAAGGCCGATCCCAAGGACAAGACGCGCATCGAGTCGCTGCGCTTCCTCAAAGCCGGAACGCGCGAGAGTCTGATCCTCACCCGCCTGTGAGGGCGCAACGAGCCCCGCGATTCGACGCCGCTCACCGGCACAGGAACTCAAAACGTCGATTTTCTTGCTCAACCGAGCGATCCGGGTCGAAAATACAGGCGGTACGGTCGCGCGAGCGCAAGGGGCTCGTGTCTGCGACCGCGACAAGCGTCTTGCGGCTCGCGCCGCGCGATCCGAGGAGGGAAGCATGAAGGTACGGTTCACCGAAGACAAGGGATTCGACGAGGCACGGGCGTATGTTTGGTGGCGAGCGGTGGTCGACGACGAGCCGATCACGCTCCGCCTGAGCTATCTCGGAATGGATGGGCTCGAAGAACAGGGACGTTGCGATAGCGGCGACGACTATCTCGAGCTGAGCGAGCGCCATCGCAAACATCTCGAGAGGGTCGCGCGCCGAAAAATCAAGGATGGCCAGACGCTGATCAGCCATCCTGGGGAGAACGACTATCTCTGGTTGCTCTGAGGGATCGAAAACCGATCACGCGAGATACCCCCGCAGCTCGGCGGGAGCGATCGACTGCCGCAGGAGCTGATCGAGGGCGCTTTCGATCGACGCCGCCGACCGATCGAGCCTGCGCACCTCACCTCCGACTCGAGCGGCGACGGGAACACCCCCACGATAGACGACGCGATTGTCCACCAACGCCGGAACGCGGTCACCGGGCGTGACGATCCCCGTGAGGTTCAACGGATCGGCGGCCGAGAGCACGAGCAGCGCCTCATCCTGCTCGCGCCGGGCGTCGCGTAGGGCCGGAATCGCCTCTGGCAGAGCGAACTGCTCGCCGCTGAAGCCGTCGACGAAACGCCCGCCGCGAATCTCTCCCCGCGCCTCGAGGCGCCGAAAGCAACGCAGCAGCTCGCGCCACGGCGGAAGTGACCGGCCCTCGCGCTCCAGCACGGCGCGGACGACGACGCCATATCGCCGCAACAAGAGATGGGCGACCTCGACGAGCACGCTCTGTGGATCGTCGGCCGGCTCCCCGGCCCCGGACCGCCGAAAGAGCCCCCAGCGACCAGCGTGAGCCATTCCGAAACGGAGTGGCGCGCGCGGCCCGCGGCGGCCACGACCGTTGCGCTTCGAGGCGGGCACCAGCAGCGCACGCAGCCCGTTGAAGCTATCGGCGGTGACCAGGCCGAAGAAGACGAGCTCGCCGAGTCCCTCCTCGAGCGGTGTGGGCAGAAGCCGTGTCAGCTGCTGCAACTCATCGAAGAAGAGCGCGCCGCGCGAGGCCAGGACGTCGAGTATCGAGGCGGCGGTCGACGAGAGCGGCAGCTCGCTCAACGCGGGCCAGAGCGTTGCGCAGAAGGAGAGCAGCGCCGAGCCTCGCCGCGCGAGGGCGATCGGCGAGTGTTTGACCGGCCCCCCACGCCTGTGCTCACCGTCCGTATCGGCAGGAGGTGTCAGCCGCCCCCAGACGTAGCGCCCCGAGAGCATCGTGTGCTCGAGCCAATTCGGATCGTAGCGCTGCAGCCGTGTCGGGAGCACGGCGCCCTCCCACGCCACGGCAGGTATCTCGAAACCGTCGAGCTGTTCGAGCACGGCCTCGAGGGCCGCGGGACCGTCTCCGCGGGTCTCTGGATGCACGCGCTGCCAGCGGAGCAAAAAGCGCATGAAGTCGGACTGTGAAACCGGCTGGATCTCGCGCCGCAACCGCGCGACGGTGTAGCGATGGAGTCGGGCGAGCAGTCGCCGCTCACACCATTCCGTCTCGGCAGCACCTGGCGAGAAGCGTCCCTGAAAAACGAAGCCCTCGGCCTCGAGGTTCAACACCGCCGTCTCGATGGCGTCGCGGGAGAGCCCCGTCTCGGCCGTCAGGGTGCTGACCGAGACCGGCCCGAGAGACTCGAAGCGCCCGCGCAGCACCTCGACGAGCGCAGCGTCCGCCGAGAGCACCGAAGAGAGATGCGAGCCGGAGGGGGCGGCGACGAGATCGGGGAGCTCTCGGCCCAGCCAGGCGGTCACCCCGAGCCGCCGCTTGGCGGTCTCGACCAGCTGTGCCGACGGCGCAACTGCCGTCCAGAGGGGCAACCGCTCGCTGGCGACCCAGAGCGTCGGCGCACCCTCCGCGACACGCAGAGCAACGGCGCGGCGCTCGGCGCGGAGCTCGTCGAAATAGGGACGCCACGAGCCGCGCTCCCCAGACGCATCTCGTGCATCGGAGCCGTCGCGCGCCGTCCGATCTTCGCAGGCACCCCGCTCGGCGCCCGGATACCCCGCATCACCGCGCTCTCCCTCGCCTTCGGTGAGGTATCCGCCGATCGCGAGCGCGTCGTGAAGCTCGTGGCGATCGCGCACGCTGGGCCAGATCTCGCGACGAAGCGCCTCGATCGCCGCCGGATCGAGGTGTCCCAGCTCGCTGGCGCCACGCAGATCGAGGTAGCGACGGCTGAGCACGGCCTGGGTCCGACGCTCTTCGAGGGGAGCGCCATCGAGAAAGGCATAGGGACGCGCCGCTAGGATCTCTTGGGCCAGGGGTGAGGGCCCGCGCAAATCCCGGGCGACGAGCCGCTTGTCTGCCGCCTCGAGCTCGCGCAGCAGCTGCTCGAGATAGCGACAATCCATCGCCTCTTCGAGGCAGTCGTCGATCGTCTGCTGGACCAGCGGATGATCGGGAATCTCGCGATCGCCGACGATGTGCTCGAGGCAGGCGAGCTGGTCGGGAAAGACGACCGAGACGAGGTCCTCGGCATCCATCCGCTGGAAGCGCGGTGGCACGCGCCGACCGCCACGAAAGCGGAGCACCGCGAGCGCACGGTTCGCGTTCCAGCGCCAGCGAGTCGTGAACATCGGGGCATCGAGCAGAGCCTGCGTCAACACCCTCCGCACGCTCTGGCTCGAGAGGAAGCGAAAGACGTCGTCGAGCTGGAAGCTGTGGGTCACGTTGAGGGAGAGCACGATCGCGTCCTCTGTCGCCGCCGCCTGCAGCTCGAAGTTGAAATGACGGCAGAAGCTCTTGCGTAGCGCCAAGCCCCACGCTCGATTGACCCGGCTGCCGAAGGGCGAATGCACGACGAGCTGCATCCCACCCGCTTCGTCGAAGAAGCGCTCGGCGACGAGGGTCTCGGCGGTGGGCATCGCGCCCAGCCCGACGTAGGCGGTGACCAGATACTCGACCAGCTGCTCGGCGGCGGAGGCGCAAATCCCGTAGCGTTCGACCCACTCTTGGGCGAGGGAAGCGCAGTCCACGTCGGCCAGCTCGTCGAGCTCGATCGTCGTCGAGGCGTCGACGAGGCGCTGATGAAGGGAGCGGGCGAGCTCGGGATAGGCCTGGTCGAACTGCTCGGCGACCCGCCGACGGACGAAGGAGACCCAACCCGAGAGCTCGTGGCTGCGCGACGGCGCCTCGCCGAACCAGAACGGGATCGTCGGCGGCTCGCCGTGAGCATCCTCGACGCGCACAGCGTCCGCTTCGATCTTGAGAATCCGCCACGACGTGTTGCCCAGCTGAAAGATGTCGCCGGGCATGCTCTCGATCGCGAAGTCCTCGTTGATCGTCCCGACGAAGCTGTCCTGCGGGTCCTGGAGCACGCGGTAGTCGGCGTTGTCGGGGATCGCCCCGCCGGAGGTGATCGCCGCCAGCCGCGCCCCGCGTCGACCGCGAACGAGCCGATTGACGCGATCGAAATGGATCAGCGCTCCGCGTCGGCCGCGGCGTGTGGCGATCCCGTCGGCGAGCATCCCG
>JAGQJP010000239.1 GCA_020430585.1 Myxococcales bacterium
CCTTGGCGCCGGGCATCGGGCAGAGCGTGTCGCTCAGCTTGTAGTACTCGTCCGGCGTTTTTGTTGAAAGGGACAAGCAGTGCGTGACGAACTCCAGCTGGGGCTTGTCCGTCTTCTTGTTGCTCTTGGCGCACTTGAAGAGACTCTGGCAGTCACCGAGCTTCGACAGCAGCGTCCTGGCTGGGAGAAGCGCATCGAGAGTAACCGAGTTGTCGACGGCGAGCCTCAGCTTGTGCTGCAGGTCGACCATAGCAGCGAGCGTCTTCGCTGTGGCAGCCGAGATCTGGATGTCGTGATTCGCCTTGCTGCCGTCGAGACGGAGCGTTCCGCCACCGACCTTGGCCAGGGCGAACAGGGCGTCGCGGACGGGGCCGATGATCGGCACGGCGGCGCGCTCACTGACCTTTCCGCCGCCGAGTGTGTCGCGCTGGAACGGGATCTTGTCCCATTCGTACTTCTTTGCGCCGGCCCGTATCACGATGCGGCGCGCGAAGATCCAGTTCTCGCCCTTGTAGCGGAGCTGCAGAATCGGGGGTAAGAGCTTCTTGCCTTCGATCACGATCACGACGGCGATCGCCTCCTCGGGACTGTTGTCGACGATGGTGATCTGATCTTCGACTTTGTCGTAGGTCAGGGGGAGTCCAATCAGACGCTTCCGCAGCGCCAGCTTGAGGGCGGCGAGCTTTTCCGGTGCTAGCTTTTCGCTCTTTGGTTCCGGCAACGGGAGTGGCGCTTCGGGTCGTTTGGTCGGCGATTTCGGTCGAAGAGCACTTGCGGGCGCAAGAGTGCTGATGTCACCGAGGGGGATGCCATAGCGGTTCGCCAAGGCCCGCAGCTGGAGAAATGCGAGGGTGACGCGGGCGGTCTCGAGGCGCGTGTGGATCAGAGCCAGTACGAGCCCACCTGCGTATTTGCTCGCCTCGAGCTCGGCGGCGACGATTTGGGCCTTGGTGTTCTTGATCTCCGCCTCGAGTCCATCGCGCAGCGTCGAGTCGGGAGGTGGAACTGGGTGACGCTTGGAGGCAAACGTATACGTCAGAGCAACCCCCGCCTCGGACGCGTGGATGCGCTGACGGAGAAGCGCTCGAGTGAGGCGCAGCGTCTCGAGGCGCGTGTCGATCAGGCGCAGCACCAATCCGCCGGCGAGCTGCGATCGGGCTTTCTTGGCGACGGCGATCTCTTTGTCGAGCTTGTCCAGAGTCGCGCGCAGCTCCCTGAGCGCAGACTTGGAGAGACGAACGAGCGCGGGGCATTTCTTGCCGGTCTGCGACGCCGGCGCAGAGGTCGGCTTGTCGCACGAGGCGACGAGCAACAGGGCAGCCGCGAGGATGATCGTGAGGGACTTCGGTTTGCCTGCGCTCATCTCTTGGCCTGCATGGTTCCTCTGGCTTTGACAGGGCTCGGTGCCCGCGAAATGTCTAGCGCGTCGCGGAGGCGCGGCCTGAGCGTCGACCGGTCGCAGAGCTTTGTCTTCGTCTCTTTGGCCAACGAGTGGGCGGCAGCGGAGAACCAGCCCGTGGTCCAGACGGACGCGGTCTCGCAATCGTTCGCAACCTTGATGGAGACGGCTCCGCTAATCGCGGCGACGGAAACTTCGGCGAAGCGGTGGATCACGATGAACAGATGCTGACGCGCGCGCTTCACCGCGACGAGCTCGAAGACATCCGCCGACTTCGACACGGAGGAGACGGCGACGTCCTTGAAGCCATCCGCTTCGAGAATCGACGTCAGCCGCTGCACGACGGAATCACGATCGAGCTGATCCACTTCGCGCATCGCGGGCTGCTTCCCTCGCTTGCTCTGAAGCTGCGCCAGCTGGAGCTCGATCTGGGGCCCATCGACGAGCGTGATACCGAACTCCTTCGCAAGTTTCCGGTGATGCTCGCTGGCCTCGGCCAAGCAATAGACGATCGCGCCCTTGAGCGTGATGGTTCGCGACCGCGGCTTCGTGACGAGCGATGCACCGAGCGATAGCAGCTCCTCGCCGTGCTTGTGGAAGTAGCTCGAGCCAGCCTCGGCCACCCGCCGCAAGAGCCGATCGTCGATCGCCGCGGCGTTTTGCGACATCACGCAGAACACTGCCGACTTGTCGCGTAGCCCGAGGGTCGCCGAGGCCTGCGAGACACCCGACAGCCCACGCGCACGGAGCAGACGCAGTCCTTCGTGCTCCTCGAGGAGCTGGGCGATCACCGAGCGGAACGCCGACGTGGAGGCCTTCGGCAGATCCTCCAACGAGATACCCGCTGTGCGACGTCGGAAGCCCTTCTTGATGACGAACGGCGTCGCGGCGATCGCGCCGATCACGAGAAACCCGGCCAGAAGATTGGCGCCGGTTTCGTCGGAGCCGGTGAACAGAGAGCCGATCCCGGCCACGCCCGCTAGCACGACCAGGCCGAGGAACACCAAGGCGAGCGCTCCCCTGTCAGACTTTGCGGATCGGCGTCGTCCCATCACTCCTCCCTATTCGTCCCGAGAACGTGATCGCATCGTCCCCCCTCGACACGTCAACGATTCGCGCGCGCGGCTGTGGACTCCCGCTCGGCGTCGGCCTCCGCCTCTAGTGCGAGCGTCTTGCGGTACTCTTCGGCCTCCGGGTAGGTGACGAAGGTGATGATGCCGTGGTGCTTGGCGACGGCGCGGCGGAGCTCGTCGAGGGTCACGCGAAAGAACTCTTTGCGGAGATTGACTTTGTTGACGCGACGGTCGGCGAACTCCTTGTGCAGGGCGTTCTCCAAGGCTGGAGCGTCTTCGGCGTAGATCATCGCGTGGGCGTCGAAGCGGAAGGGAACCGAGGCGCCGCCGAGCTCGTAGACGCGTTCGTGGGGCTCGAGGCGGCGGGTCATGCCGATCTTGTAGAAGTTGTCGCCGAAGCAGCCGACGTTCGAGATGATGTAGACGTGGCCCGAGCGCGTGAGCTGTGCGCGGGCGATAGCCTTCGCTTTGCGGTCGATCGCCTCGCCGAGCTGGGTCTCGAGCTTGTTGACGAGCTCCTCGAGCTTGTTGTGTTGTGCTCCGGTGGCGGCGGCGAGCTCTTGGCGCGCCTTCTCGAGGGCCTTCTGGTACCGCTCTTCGTCTTTCTCCGCCTCTTGTTGCGCCTTCTCGAGCTCTTTCTGGGCGCGCTCTTCTTCGCGCATCTGATCGCGGATCTCTCGCTGGCGCTCTTTCTCTTCTTGGAGCGCTTCGCGGTGCTCATGGACGAGCAGCAGCTCCTCGATCTTGAGCTCGAGGTAGCGCTTGGACATCTCGATCGACTTGGTCTTGCCGAGCTTGCTGATCGCCTCGAAAGACTTCTCGATGCGCGTCTGCATGTTGGTGACGTTGTTGTACTTGACCTTGGCGATCGCCGCGTCGCACTCGCCGTTGAATGCGCGGAGCATCAGCTGCGCGTGCTCCTTGACCATCTTCTCGCCCTTCTTGGCGCTGCCCTCGACCGTCCAGCTCACCGTCGTCGCCGCGGCCTGGTTGGTCTTGATCATCGTCTTCTGCTGCTCGCGGACATCGTCGATACGGCGCTTGTACTCGTCGATGTCCTCGAAACCGTAGCGCGTGTGGTAGAAGCCGAAGCTCTGCATCGTCATCGTCTCTTCGATGGTGCCGATCTCGCGCCGCAGCTTGTCGATCTCGGCTTGAAAGCGCCGACGCTCGGACTCGAGGGACTTGCACTCGTCGACGATGGCGCTCTTCTTTTGCTCGACCTCTCGATGCGCCGCCTCGACGTCGCGGATCCCCGAGAAGCGCTCTAGGTCTTTCTGCGCGGCGAGGAGCTTCATCAGGACGAAGACCAGCCCGCCACCGAACGCGAGCGTGAGGACGATCATCACGATGCAGAATCCGCTCATGGCTCCCTCCGATGGGCGGTTGCGAGCGTCGCGCCATTCGCCTGCGGCCACGGTCGGCCGGCGTCGCGGGCGAGACGCGGGTGCCATCGAGTGCGCGCAGCTCGAAACCTTGAAAGCTCTTTTTCTTTGCCGTGAATCCCTTGTAGTTGCAGCATACTATACACTCGGTTTTTCGCGGAGCCCTTTTTTTCGTCGTCGCGGCCAGGCTCGCCGTCTGCTTGCTGGCTGGCTCCGCGAGGCGGTTCGAGCATCGCACGGGTGGAACGACATAAACTGTCGTTGCGCGAGGTTGGTTGCGGACCGGACGCCGTTCGTGTGCCTGTGAGAGGGACGTGAGCCGTTGGATGCCGCCGACCATCTGGCGCAGCGATGGCGAGCGCGCGATCTTCGGGGTCGCAAGACGGCGCACGAATCGATCGAGGCCTTTTGCAGGGTGGACTCTAGTTCTTGGGCGCGCCCCGTGTATGCCCACGCACTGGGCGCGTTCGGCGGGTGCCCTCGGGAGGGCGCCGCACGTATGGGCGGACCTTGACCTGTCGACTGCCGTTTCTCATATTTCCTCCTTGGGCATAGCCCGGGCTATTGGCACGGAGCGCTTCAGATCACGCTCCAATGCAGATCCTGACGGCTGCGGCGACGTCCTGCATGTTCGTCGCCGTGACGACACCGAGAGGCCGAACGAAGCGATCGACCGATATCGACTTGACCTGAAAGCAGTCGGCGCCAGAGTCGCGGGAGAGTCCATTGCGTTGGCTTTGCTTCAAGTAGACGATCCACGGTGCAGTTGACCACTTCGGCTGCCAGGTCGTGATGGGAACGACGATGCGCAGCGGCAAGGTGCCGACCGAATCAACGCTGACGACCAGGGCCGGTCGAGTTTTCTGGATTTCGTTTCCGCGGCTCGGGTCGAAATCGACGAGCCATATCTCGCCGCGTTTCGGATCACTCGTCGTCAAGGCCGTCTTCTCTCTCCAACGCATCGAAACCGGTCAGTGCGCCATCTGCAGCGTAATCGTCTTTCATCAGCGCCGCTGCTCGCTCGAGCAGGCGAGCGCGCTCATCGGCGGCAAGATTCACGAGGCCCAGATCCGTCGTCGGCTGCAGGTATCCCTCTTCAATGTCGGCGCTGGAGCCAGGACAGATGCGCTCCGCCTGATCGGCGGTGAGCAGCCCTTCGGCGATGGCTCGAACGGCGAGTTGCCTGAGGCG
>JAGQJP010000240.1 GCA_020430585.1 Myxococcales bacterium
AGCGTCGTCGGCGAAGGCTTGCACGGCGCGCGTCGCTTCGCCGCGCCCTGGCGGCGACGGGTCTCGCTGCAACGGAGGTTCGTTCGGCGGAGCACGACCAACAGCTTCCCCTTTTCGAGGCGCCAGCGCCCGGTCCAGCTCAGGGACCAGTCGCGTCTGTCGGACTTGTAGCCCCAGCGACGACTCAGAGTCGACGACCCGCGATAGCCCTCGTCTCGCAACGAAGCCGCCCCCGAGCGCTCGAGCGAGAGCTCGACCGTCGATTTCGCCCGCCGACCGTCGGCGCCGAAGATGTGGTGGCGATTCCACGACTCTGTGAACTGAAAGCGGAATCTCTGCGCCTGAGGCCGAGGGGCGGTGGCCGACGGGCTCGCACTGTAGAGCAGCAAAATGGCCGCGACGAGGTGCTTCATCAGAGATGACCCGTTCATCGCTCGTTCTCCCGGGGCGCACCCCTTAGATCAGCATCCGAAGCCGCCGCCACATCTCGGCGATCGGCGAACGTGGTCCACGGGCGACGATGATCGGCGGGTGCTGCCGATCCCCGACGCAGAGGGGGCAGTCGCCCCGAGCGGCGACGCGAACCACCCGAAAGTAGCGGCGCGCCCGGGACTCCGAGACGCCGACGAGCAGAAAGACCTCGGTGTCGGCGGGCGGTGGACCCCAATCGTGGAAGGCGTTGTGAAAACCGTAGACGGGCGGCAACCCGTAGCGGCGGCGATAGAGCTGGAGAGCGCCTGCAAAGCCGTAGTCCGAGCCGATCACCGCCGTGCGCCGGCCCGGAGTCAGTGTCCGAGCGACAGCCGCGACCCGGCGCGCTAGATCTTGCCAGCCGAGACGGTCGGCGATCCACTGGGGTAGGGGCGTGGTGCGGCCGACCTTCTCGATCTTCGGCACGATCCCCAGACGCGCCGCGTGCGCGGCGATCTGGCGAGGCGGCAACAGCGGCAGCATCGCGGGGGCGAGCAACAGGAAGGTCGCGAGCGCCAGGGCGGGGATCGCCGGGCGCAAGAGACGCGACGCCCGAGTCGAGCCGAGGCTCTCCCAGCCGGCCGCCGCGGCGGCGAAGCCGATCGGGTAGAGCGCCATGATCCGATCCGGTCGACTCTGCCCCGAGAAGATGAAGAGCAGGAAGATACCGCCACAGGCGAGGGCCATCCAACCATCGCGCCGGAGGCGCTCGCCGCGAAAGTAGAGAAACACGCCCGCCAAGAGCAGCAGCGACCCGGGATTCATCGTCGCGAGCTGAAAGCCGAGCACGGCCAGTGGTGGGGTCGGAATGTTCTTGAGGGCGCCCTGACGATAGAACCAGAGCGAGATCCAGTCGTGCTGCACCTGCCAGATCACGTTCGGCAGGGCGATCGCGAAGGCGAGCAGCGCGCCGAGGTACAGCTCTTTGTGACGAAACAGCGTCCGCAGATGAAACGCCGCATAGCTCAAGGCGATCGTCGCAATGAAGACCAGAGCGGGATGCTTGTTCAGCGCCGCGAGGCCGGCGACGGCGCCGAAGAGAAGCCAGAGCGAGGGATTCTGCCGTTTGTCGATCTCGACGAGAACCAGGGTGGCGGCGATCCAGAGCGCTACCGAGAGCGGGTTCATCGAATAGAAGCTGTAGATGATGTTCAGCGGCAGCACCAGGCCGGCGCAGAAAGCCGCCGTCATCTGGCCCCAACGCCCAGCCCCCAGACGGTAGGCGAGACGCCCGGTCAGGAGCGCAACGACAAACGCGAAGCACGCGGGGACGATCCGCAGGGCCAAGAGCGATTCGCCAGCGACGGCACGTACGAGCGCGAGCAACCAGACCGAGAGCGGTGGCTGATCGACGTACCCCAACGCGAGATGCTTCGAACAGGCGATGAAATAGAGCTCGTCGTTGAACCGCCCGTAGATCCCCAAGAACACGGGGAGGATTGCCAGCGCGAACGGTAGGCACCCCATCGCGAGGACGCCCCAGAGGGAAAAGCGCGGCCCCCTCATGCCAAAAGGGCGCTCGGGCCGGGCCTCGCGAAGATCGGACCTGTCGCGTTGCCTTTCGTGCGGCCGCGCGGCCTCGGTGGAGCTCATCTCAATAGTCCAGTCCGGCGGGTCGATAGGTACAGAACAGCCCGGTTCGGATTGACAGCTCGAGATGGCTCGCGAGCCGCGGCGCCTGTCGAGCGATGCGCTGGATCGCGTCTTTGAGACGCCGCTGCACGGCCGTACGCGCACGCTCGGAGGAGTCGGCGGCTCTACGTTTGCGGCCTCCGAGACCGAAAGCTCTGGCGATCTCACGAGTCAGCAATTCGAGCTCCTCGCGCAGGCGGCTCGCCCGCTCGAAGTCGTCGAAGGCTTCCGCCTCTTCGAGTTCTTCGCGCAAGCTGTCGACGCGCGACCGATATTGGCTGCGTGCTGTGTCGTCCAGGTGCTCGCCGGCGTCTCCTGCGGCTCGTCGATCGCCGGTTCCGGTGACCAGATCGAGGACGTGCACATCGCGACCGGGCTGCGAAATAAGGTGATGCAGAAACTGAAGGCCCTTGACGTCCGGAAGATGGAAATCGCCTTCGCTGGATCGAATGAGCCAGAGCTCTCCGGCGCGCTCGAGGGAAAAGGACAATCCGTCGTTCTCCGCCGCCGGCGGTGGCGGGCCGGGCGGCACGAGGTCGCGGGACGCGAGCTCCGGTCTGGACGCCGTGGCCTGGGAGCTCACCTCGAGCGCCGCGATCTGGTCGGAGAGCCCGGTCATGTCGAGCTCATCGGCCAGCGCCCGAGCTTCGGCCAAGTGTCGCTCTGCATTCTCTCGATCGCCCCACGCGAAGCCACATGCCGCCCAGTCGTATAGCGTCTGCGCCAACGCGGGACGCGCCGACATCGCGCGAAGCTTCACGACACCGCGTCGAAAGTGCTCATTGGCCTCCTCGTGGTCGCCGAGAAGCGACGCGAGCAGACCGAGGGTCCGACGAACAACGCCGTCGCAACAAAGCGTTATCATTCCGCCGTGGCCGGACCGCTCCTTCTCGGTCGACAGCTTGTCGTACGCGCGACGCGCCCGTTCGAGATCGCCCGAGAGCACGGCGAACTCGGCCAGCGGCAACGTCAATGCGCGGTCGCCACCCGGCAGGATCAGATCGTGATCGACCCGCGACAAGACGGCCTTCGCGGCCGCGAGATCGCGGCGACGGCAATGCACCATGGCAACAAAGACCCATTGCATCCCGAGTTCCGCGACGACGCGCGGAAAGGCACCGAGGACCTCTTCGACGATCTCATCGAGCTGATCGTAGCGCGTCGAGACGAACATTCGCTGGAGCCGCTGCACCGCCAGCGGCAAGCGCGCCATCGGCACTTCTCGCCCGAGCTCCCGTGCCCGCGCATGGTGACGGTCCGCGTCGCTCCATCGGCCCTCGAGGAGAGCGCGCATCGCCTGAAAACCGGAACTGATCCAGAGGAAGCGCGGTTGACCGAGCTCACGTGCAACGTCGTCGAAGGCCTGGACGCTCGCCCAGGCGGCATTCGTATCGCACTGCTCGAGATAGTCGGTCACCAGGCGCGCTCGAATTCGCGCCAGCTTGGGTCGATCACAGAGACGCAGCGCCAACTCCTCCGCCTCGCGGTTCACCTCGGCGCGATGCCAGGGATCGTGGAAGTCCATCAGCGCCGCCATCGCCGTGAACACGATCTCCAACCGGTCACGCGGGTTCTCGAGACCCCTGGCGATCGCCGTCGCCTCGAGAGCCATTCGGATCGGCCCGCGAGGATCGGTCGCTGGCGTCAGAGCCGATGCGAGGCGCGCCATCAATCTCGCGCGAAGCACCAAATCGCCGTCCCCCAGCCGGTCGAGAGCATCGCGAA
>JAGQJP010000241.1 GCA_020430585.1 Myxococcales bacterium
AAGGCCACGGGTCGGTTCGTCGGGTTCTCGAAGCGATAGCGCGCCGTGACCCAAAAGGCGAGCCGCCCCGAGCGCTTTTTGTTGCGCGGCGGCTCTTCGCGTTGCTCGATGACGATCTCTTCGCTGAGCATACGGATCGCCGTCTGTTTGAGCGGAAGTAGGGCGGCGCCCTTGCCACCGAAGCTGCCGTCGTTGGCCCACGCGGTGGTCGGGAGCAACGCGGAGATCGCAATGATTCCGAGGAGCAGCGCGGCGATTCGGCCGAGACGAATGCGGCGTCGCCTGCACCAGAACGCGACGAGGCCGAGCAACAGCCCGATCATCGCAGACGAGGAACCGGTCGTCGGCGCGTCGCCTGCGAGCAGTTGGCAGCCCGCGCTCTTGTTCCCGTTTCCGCTCGTGTCTTGGCCGATCGTTCCGTCGGGATCGCCAGCGTCGACGGTCGGGTTCCCGACGTCGATCTCAGGGGTGACCGTCTCGGGCGCATTCGTGTCGTCTCGGGTATCCGGCTCGCTCGTATCCGGCTCACTCGTGTCGGGCGGCGGGTTGAGGTTGGTGACCCGCAAGGCGTCGGCGACGAGCATCGTGTCGCTCGAGCTCGGCTCGCCCGTGTTGTCGTCGACGCGCACCCACTGGTCGGCGCCGACGGCGAAGACGAAGGTCCCGATCTCGAGCCAACCGTCGGCGGTCGAGGTGTCGACGACCACCGTCTCCGTTTGCCCGTTGTGGCGGATCTGGTAGGCCGCCTGTTTCGACTCGGCCCAGGGCGCCTTGAGATAGGCTTCGATGCGGTACTCGCCACCGAGCTCGAAGTCGAGGTGCCAGATGGCGAAATTCGCCGGGTTGGCGTTCGATGTCGTCTTCGTCCAGAGCAACCCGTCGCCGTACCCCTCCTGAACGTCGCGCCAATACTGGGGATCTCCGCCTTTCTCGAAACAGATCTCGCTCTCGTCGACGACGCGCCCGGCGGGGGGGATCGGCTCGCAGAGCGGGCAATCGCTCGGGCAATTGGTCGGCGTTTCGCCGCCCTCGCAGATCCCGTTGCCACAGGCGATCTGGGTCGAGGCGATGAAGCCGAGGAGCGCGTCGTGGTCACCGTTGAACTGGTTCATGTCGACGTTGCCGACGATGCCCTTGACCGCGCCCGTCGAGCTGAATTGGAAGAAAACCCACTCGCTCCAGGCGTTCGGCAACGTGGGACAGGTTGGGCCATAGGCGGGGATCCAGAGCGGGTAGCTCGAAAAATCCGTCGTCCCGACGTTGTCGTTCCAGAAGTAGCGTCCGCTATAGATGATCGGGCGGCGGCCGAGGGCGGTCTCGATCGTCGAGACCCATTGATGGATCTTGGCGACGATCACCTCGGGGCCCTGGCCGTCGATCGCCTCGACATCGAGGACGGGCGGCAGGTCATCGTCGCCCAGCGGCCCCATCTGGTCGAGGAGCAGGTTCGCCTGATCGACGGCGTCCTTGCCCGGGCGGAAGAACTGGTAGACCCCGCGGATCACGCCGACGCGCTTCGCCTCGGCCCAGTTGAAGGCGAACTGGCCGTCGAGCGTGAAGCCGTCGGAGACGCGGATGAAAGCGTAGATCACTCCGTCGGCGGCGACCTTGTCCCAGTCGATCGTCCCCTGCCATTTCGAGACGTCGATCCCCTTGAGCGTCGGTCCCTCGGGGCAAATCGCCACCTCTCGTTGAATCTGCTCGAGCGGTGGCGTCGTCGGTGTGGTGCAGCCGACGAGGAGCGCGACGACGACGGCGGCGATGGCGATCGATCGTCGAGCCAGGGCGACGATCGTCTCCTCGCGTCGCGGGTCGAGTGGGGCTCGCCGCGGGGTGCACAGCGCCTCTTCGTGCGCCCGAGCTCTTGCAATTGTCATCCGAATCTCCGGCAGGGTGATGTTCTTCTGATTGGAGCAGATTCCGCGGCCCAGTTCAATCTCGACGTTCGCCTGAGGTGCGTCTGGGGCCGTCACGCGAAACGTCGACGCGCTAGGTTGCGCTCGGAGGCGGTCCGATCACCCCGAGGTGCAGGATGCGCTCGCCCGTGCCGGCGACGGGGTTGGTCTCCTTGCCGACCACCACACCGTCCTCTGGCGCCTGGTAGCTCGCGATCAGGTCGCCCCATTCGTTGTAGAGCTCGGCGATCCGCTCACCGCGCGCCACCTTCTGCACCAGCTCGGGGAGCACCGTCAGGTAGCCCCCGCGGTCGACGTAGAGCCAATAGGAGCGGGAGCACTCGATCGTCGGCAAGTCCGCCTGTTCGTGGTCGGCGTCGAGCATGTCGAGGTGTTCCAGCAGGTCGCGCACGCCGATTCGCGTCTGGCGCACCTTGTCGGCCTGAAAACGCTGGGGGTTACCGATCTCGACGGTCACCGAGTGGATCCCGAGCGCCTGTGCGGCGCCGCGCAGCGTGCCGTCACCGCTTCGGTTGTGGACGATGATCTCGGGGCGCAGGATGCGGCTCATCTCGGCGACCGTCGGCTTGGTCATGTCGGCGCGGATGTAAAGCGAGTTGATCCGGCCGAAGCTCGCGGTGTGCAGATCGAGGTGGTACTCGAAGCGATTGACGATGCGGTTGATCAGCCGGTTCGCGTAGATCTCGCTCTGGGTGCCATGAGGCTTGCCGGGCATCAGGCGATTCAAGTCGAAGCCGTCGGGGTAACGCCGCGTATTGTTGAGATAGGCCGGGATATTGGTGATCGGGATCGCCACCACCGTGCCCCGCAGATCGGCGGGGGTGAAGGTCTCGAGCAGGCGGTGGATCATCGCGATGCCGTTGACCTCATTCCCGTGGAGCGCCGACGTGATGCCGAAGACGGGCCCGGGCCGCTCGCCTTTGACGACGATCGCCGGGACGCGCACCTGGCGGCCGAGGGCGTTTTGCACCAGCGCGATTCGCAGGCGGTGCACCGCGCCGTCGGCCAGCGCGTCGAGGTCGAGCGAGTCGGCCAGAAGCGGCTCGGCGAGGGTCTTGGCGGGATGTTCGATCGCTTCCATCAGCTATCCTTTCTGCCGCGCCCCACGGGCGTGCGTTGGTCGATTGTGGCCTCGGTTTCCCCAATCGTACGTTACGTCGCGCGGGGGCGCAAGGGACGAATGATCCGCGTCAGGGCGTGGCCTCGAGAGTGCTCGGCACGTCGATCAGACGCACGGTCTGCCGCGTCTTGGGATCGACGAGTCGCATCGCCAGGTCGCCCCGGCGGAACAGCACCAAGAGGTCGCGATGCGGGAGGATGTTGATGTGCGTGGGCGCATAGCCGAGGTCGACATCGTCGAGGGTGTTCTCGAAGACGTCGAGGCAGAACAGCCCCGTAGAGCCGCCGATGCCCCAGATCTCACCGACTTCGGAGCGGCTGACGAACTCGTCGAGGTCGAGGGCGGTGCCCGCGAGGGTCTTCATCTTCCCGTTGTCGACGTCGTAGATCAAGAGCTTGTCCGAGGTCAGGTGCTCGGCGATCACGACGAAGTTGCCTTTCCGCGTCACGTAGTACGTCGGCGCGTCGATGTTCGGCACGTCGACGATCTCCCGCGACAGGTCGCTGCGGTCGAAGAGGACCAAACGCGAGGCACCTGTGGGCTCGAAGGGCCAGAGGCCGGCGAAGTCGTACGAGACGATCGTCGAGCTGTCGGGCGTGAAGGCGACGGGCCCGCGGGCGTTGGGGACTTGGCGCAGGCCGCGGCTCGCGACGTCGAGCAGAACCAGCTTGCTCGTCCCGTCGCTGGCACGCATCGGAAAGACGACCGTCTTGTCGTCGGGACTGACGCCGACCCAGGTGTACGAGAGCCACATGTCCTCCTGGACGTCGTCGAGGGTCACGTCGAGCGTCGGCTGATCCCAGCAGCCATCCGCACCGAGCTTGTAGGCACTGGAGACGAGCGTCTCGGCGTCCCACATCAGGATGCGCGCCGTCTGCCGTGCGTGGTAGAAGACGACGGCGAGCAGGGTGTCGCGTCCGTGGAGCCACATCGCCTCGAGCCAGTCACCGTCGTGCGGGATCACGGTGGTGTGTAGGGTCTTGGTGTCGATCAGGTGCAACGGCACATGTCGCTCGGCGTTTTCGGCGACGACGAGGAAGCGCCGCGATGGGCTGAGGCGCGAACCCCAGTAGTAGCCGCTGAGGGACTTGCGCTGTCGCTCCTGGTAGGTCGCCTTGTCGATCACGATCAGCGTCTCACCGCCGTTGGACCTCGTCTGCCCCATCAAGGGGATCGCGTCGGCGACGAAGTTGATCCGTATGTCCCCAAGTCCCGTCAGATCGGCGACGAAGCGGTGTTCACCGCCGTCGGGGTCGAAGGCGAACAGGACGCTGCGAATCGAGTTCTGGATCGCGCCCTGGGGCGTGGTGCTCGTCGACTGGACCAACAGATAGATCGTCTCGGTCTGGGGATCGACGGCGATGTCACCGTAGCTCAGATGGTAGCCGAACTGCGAGGTCGTCGGCGAGTCGGGGTTGTTCTCTCCCTGTGTCGCGCCCGTGCAGAGAAAGCCGGACTGTGTCGTCAATAGGGCGAACAGGCCAGCCCAAATCATGATCGTTGCGGTGCGTGTCATCTTCCATACTCCGATTTTGATTCCCCATCGCGTTTCGAGCAAGGGTCGTGCCAATGGAAAATCCAGGACGTACGCGTTCTTGCGGCGGGCGGGTGCGGCACGCCTGTCGGCGAGGCGCCAACGCGTGGCCGCTCTTTGGTGGAAAGTTGCGTGTTTTTGAGTGGTTGCGGTGGGGTGACGCAACTGTCAGAGGTGGAGTGTGGCTACTCCGACTCGAAACCGCGCTCGAGACGCGGCGCGTTCGACAGCGCCGCTGGCGTCATCAGGTGCAGGCGCAACAGGCTCTCCTCCGCGGGAACGCCCAGGCGCAGCGGGAATCCGTAGTGCCCGTTGCCGCGGTGGACATAGAGACGATCGGTACCGCGGCTCCAGAAGCCGTGATCCGGGATCGAGAGAAAGAGGCGCATCATCGTGCCGGGCAGCCCGAGGCTGTACAGGCCGAGCTGGCCGCCGTGGGTGTGGCCCGAGAGCACGAGATCCGCCTCGCCCTCGGGGAGGTGGCGGAAGGCGCCCGGGTCGTGGAGCAGCACCAGGCGAAGGTGCCCCGCTCGTCGCGGGAAGCGCCGACAGAGCTCGGCCAGGTGCTCACGGCGATCGCGAAAGCGAAAATCGGCGCCGATGATCTGCACCTCGTGCTCGGGCAGCGCGACGACCGCTTCCTGATCGACGAGGAGCTGGATCTCGTTTCGCCGACACGCCTCGGCGACGGTTGCGGGCGCCTCGAGATCGTGATTGCCGTGACAGGCGATGACGCGCCCCGCGAGCTGGCGCAGTGGCGAGAGGGCGTCGCTCAGCTCGTCGACGGCGCTCTGGGACTCCATCGTCAGGAAATCGCCCGTGATCAGGATCAGATCGGGGCGCTTCTCGACGGCGCGTCGACAGATCCGGCGCAGGCGATCGACGGACATGAACGGACCGAGGTGCGGGTCCGAGAGCTGCACGATCTTCAACGGCTTGTGGGTGCGCAGGGAGCCCGCGTCGCAGCGCACGATCCCTTCGCGGTGCTCACCGTCGAGGACCAAATCGAGCTCCTCGTGGCGGCTGCCGAAGGATTGCGCGACGCCGACGAGGCAGATCGCGTAGGGCAGCCACCAGCCGTAGGGCGTCAAACCAACGGCGACGGCGATCGCCCAGGGAAAGGCGAGCAGTGTTCCCGCGGCGAACCAGAGGGCGGGAATGCTGACCGCCGCGCGGTAGGCGGTCGAGCGCATTCGCGGCCAGACGAGGCGAAGGTAGTGGACGAAGACGAGAGCCTGACACAGGGCGAATGGGATCCGTAGCGGCCCCGCGTCGGGAAATAGGGCGCTCCAGATCGCGACCTGCAGCCCGAGGGAGACGGCGCTGTAAAGCGCGAAGGCGCGACTGCGGCCGAACCAGGCGCAGGCGACGACCACGGCGAGGGCGCCGAGCCAGATCACGAGAGGCGTCATCATTCTCTGAAGCATAGCGGTTTTGCGGGTTCCGGAAAAGGGTGTTGAGAAGGGTATGGCGCAGGTTGTCGCGATCCGATAGGATGAAAACACGAAAAGAGAGCTCAGAGTCCAACGCTGCATCGCCAATTCGTAGCTCGGAGCGGCGGGCGGCAAGGGGGGAGGGCCGCCGTGGAAAACGGGACACCGTCGACGCGCTCTGCCGCACAAGCCGACAAGCTGCTGCGCGCGCTACTCGATAGCACCAGCGATTTCATCATGATCGCTGACGCCGAGGGGAAACCGATCCTCTTCAATCGCGCCTATGCAGCGGCGATCGAGGCGGCGTTGGGCGTAGCGATGCGCCCGGGCATGCGACCCCACAAGCTGCTGGAGGATCCCGCGGCCGTCGCGACCTGGGACAGCTTTCACGAGCGCGTCCTCGGGGGTGAGTCGTTCGTCGTCGAGATCTCCCAACTGTTTCCCGACGGGCTGCGCCACTTCAGCTTCTCCTTCAGCCCGATCGTCGAAGACGACGTCGTAACCGGTTTCTGCGAGATTTCCCGAGATATCACCGAACGGATACAGGCCGAGGAGAACCTGCGCGAGAGCGAGCGGCTGCTGCGCGAGTCGCAGGAGGTGGCCCAGATCGGCTCGTACGTCCTCGATCTGCGGAGCGGGGAGTGGAGCGCGACACCGTACCTGAACGCGATCTTCGGCATCGACGAGAGTATGCCACACACCGTCGAGTACTGGAATCAGCTGCTGCACCCCGAGTGGCGCGACGTCATGCTGCGCTACTTCAGCGAGCACGTGATCGCGGGCGGAAACCCATTCGACTAAGAGTACATGATCGAGCGCGAGAGCGACGGAGTCGAGCGCTGGGTTCACGGCCTGGGGAAGCTCGAGTTCGACGACGGGGGGCGCCCGCTGCGGATGATCGGCACCATCCGCGACATCACCGAGCGCAAGCTCCTCGAGCAGCGAATTCGTCACAATGAGAAGATGGAGGCGATCGGGCAGCTCGCCGGTGGCGTGGCCCACGATTTCAACAACCAGCTCGTCGGGATCATGGGCTACGCCGACCTGTTGCGCGGCCAGACCACCGATCGAGACGTCTCGCGCTTCGTCGACAAGATCATCCTCGCGGCGCGGCGCGCAGCGGACCTCACCGCCGAGCTGCTCGCCTTCTCGCGCAAGGGCAAGTATCTGAGCGAATCGGTCGATCTGGAGCGGATCGTCGTCGAAGTGGTGAACATCTTGCGCCACACCGTGGACAAGCGGATCACGATCCAGAAGACGTTTCGTGCCTCTCCGGCGACGACGCTGGGCGATCCGTCGCAGCTGCAGAACGCGATCCTCAACCTGGGGCTCAACGCCCGGGATGCGATGCCCGAGGGCGGTGTGCTGCACTTCGAGACCGAGATCATCGAGCTCGGAGCGGGCCCCGAGTCGAGCCACAGCTTTCAGGTGCTCCCAGGGCCCTACGTCCGCGTAACGGTGCGCGACACGGGCGTGGGTATGAGCCGAGAGCTGCAAGAGCGCGTTTTCGAGCCCTTCTTCACGACCAAGGAGAAGGGGCGCGGCACGGGGATGGGGCTGGCGGCGGTGTATGGCACCGTGAAGAATCACCGCGGTGCGATCGACGTCGTCAGCGAACCCGGCCGTGGGACGACGATCGCGATCGATCTGCCCCTCCATTTCGAGCGCGAGCCCCCGAACGCAACGCACGACACGCCGCCGCGCTCGGAGCGGGCGCTGCGCCAGGCGCTGGTCGTCGACGACGAAGAGGAGGTGCGGCACGTGCTCAAAGCGATGCTCGAGGGTCAGGGCTTCGCCGTGCTCGTCAGCAGCAATGGAGCCGAAGGTGTCGAGCTATACCGCCGGCGCCACGAGGAGATCGACATCGTGATCCTCGACATGGTGATGCCCGTGATGGGCGGGCGCGAGACCTACCTGGAGATGAAGGCGATCAACCCCAACATCCATGCCCTGCTGGTCTCGGGCTATAGCCTCGATGGCGAGGCTCAGTCGATCCTCGACGACGGGGTCCGCGGCTTCTTGCAAAAGCCGTTTCGTCTCGAGGATCTTTGCGCCAAGCTCGACGAGCTCGCCGATCCCGGCCCCGGCTGACGCGCCCGGCTTCGAGCGTCCTCCAACACCTCGCGTCGCCGTTGGCGCCCGCGCCGCCGCCAACGCCGGTGGCGCCCGCGCCGCCGCAGGTGCCAAAACGGTTGTAGTGAGCGGCCACTCGGCGGATTTTGGCACCAAACGGCG
>JAGQJP010000242.1 GCA_020430585.1 Myxococcales bacterium
GGCCGCCGACGCGGTTGTCGATGGCCGAGGCGACGCGCTTGTCGTGTCGGTGCGGCTCTTTCAACTGCCGCTCGGAGAGCTCGGCGGCCTCGCCAGGCGAGAGCGGGCCGAGCTCGATCGTGCGCTGGCGTACGGGCAGGCGTCGACCGATCGACACCGCCAACGCTCGCGCCGATTCGTCGCTGTCGGTGCGAACCGAGACGACCAGGTGCAGCGCAGGTGCATCGGGCCCGCGCAGCACCTCTTCGAGTAGAAGATAGCTGTCGGAGTCGGCCCACTGGAAGTCGTCGATCACGAGGATCAGCCTCTGGCGCGAGGCGATGCGCCAGAGAAGCTCGCGAAAGGCACGAAACATGCGCCCGCGGCGAACCTGCGGGTCGAGGCCGGACAGAAACTCAGACGGCTCGCGCAACAGCGCGGATACGCGGCGAAAGCTGGGAAAGAGCTTCGTCAACCAGTAACCGAGGGACTGGGTCAACGGCCCGCGATTGTGATCGGCAAGTGACGCGAGGTAGAGGGCGAGCTGGTCGGCGATCGGATCGAGCGCCTTGTAGGGCAGAGATTCGCGCTCGTAGCAACGGCCGAAGACGACGATGCGATCGCTGTCGCTGCTACCCTGCTGGGCGAAGTGCCGCAGTAGCTCGCTCTTTCCCATCCCTGGTGGGCTCGTGACGAGCGTGAGCAACGGCTCGCCGTCGTCGATCCGCGCCAGATCCTCGTTCAGGCGCGCCAACTCGGCCTGACGTCCGACGAACGAGACGTCCACCGACTCCGCGCGCGATTCGATCCAACCGTCGATCTCCCGTGGATCGCCACCGAGCTCGCGCACCACCTCATCTCCGAGAGGGCGCAGGTCTGGCTCGCTTTGCATCAAGCGGCGGCAGAGCGTGTCGAGGTCCTGCGGGACGTCGCGCACCCACTCTCTCGGCGCGAGGGGAGCATCCTCCAGCTTGCTCATCAAGATTTCCATCGGCGTCTTGCCGCGGAAGGGGCGTCGCCCCGTGAGGGCGAGATAGAGCACGACGCCCAGGCTGTACCAATCGCTCGACGGTCCGATCGGCCCCGAATAGGCTTGCTCCGGCGACATATACGTCGCTGTGCCGACGATCCCCCTGGGCGCGTGGTCGTCCCCCGGCTCCTGACGCGTCAGCAAGCCGAAGTCGAGGAGCACGACGCGCCCGCGGCTCGTCACCCGGATGTTGGTCGGCTTGATGTCACGGTGAACGATCTGCAGTCGATGGATCGTGTGAATCGCCACCGCGAGCTGGCGCATCCCGTCGCGCAGACGCTCTTCGTCGAAGCCCCGCTCGAGCCCGAGGACGGGAGCGTCGAGCGCAGGTGGCATCGGATGAGCCGGGCGCACGTACTGGTAGAAATCGACTCCCTCGATGAACTCCATCGTGAAGAACCAGGTGTCGGCGTCGAAGAACATCTCGCCGTAGCGAATCAGGTTCGGGTGCTCGATGTCCTGGAGCGTGCGGAACTCTCGCTTGAAGCGATAGAGCGACTTCGCGTCACCACGCCGAAGCGTCTTGAGCGCCACGCGACACTCGAGGTCGCGATCGAACGCGTCGTAGACCACGCCCATCGCGCCCTCGCCGATCCGGCGGCGAATCGCGAAGCGTGGCGTGCCCGGGAAGTCGACATCGTCCCGTGGGGCGGAGTCTCGCTCACGCTGATGGCTCGTCGGGCGCATAATCTCATTACTATCGCGTTATCGGACAGACGATGTCAACCGCCGCGAGTGTCGGCTTCGGAGATTTGCGCTCAATTCGAAGCGGGTCGTAGCTGTTCGTCGAGAAAGGCGAGGACGCGTGCGAGGGCGACCATCGTCGGGTGACCGTGGTGATCGACGAGGTCTTTGGTCAGCACCGCATGTGACGTGATCGGAATCCCGTGAGCGTTGCCTGGGCTCGAATCGATCTCGATCGCCTCGAAGGCGTCGCCGAGCTCCCGCCGCAGCGTGTCGAATCGTGCCCGCGGGCACATCAGAGCGTGGGTGAACCGCAAGCCCAAAACGCGCAGCCCCTCGCCTCGAGCGCGCCGCTTGGCACAATCGACCGCCTCGGGCGACGCGTGCAGCGCCGCGGCGTGGGACGGCGAGAGCGCGAAGGGCAGCGACGGCTGACTGAGCACAGGTGCGAGCACGGCCGGCTCGAGCAGCATCGTGAGGGCGAAGTTCCCGGTCAGACACATCCCAATCGCCCCGACTCCCGGTCCGCCGACCTCGCCGTGGAGCTGGCGGGCGAGACTCCGCAGCGCCGTGGTGACAGGGCTCGCCTCGTGGCGCGCCAAGATCGAGAACTCGCGGCTCACGCAGGCACCTGCGATCTGGCGCCCGATGTTTCCCGCGCTGTACGGCGCCCCTGGTGCGCCGAAGAGGCTCGGCATCCAGACCGTGAACCCCGCTTCCGCCACGCGAGTGGCAAACCC
>JAGQJP010000243.1 GCA_020430585.1 Myxococcales bacterium
CTGCTGCCCGAATACATCGTCGATCGCGTGCGCGGTCTCCTCGAGTATCCGCGATACTACCGCGAGATGGAACGCGATGGCTTCGACGCCCGGTACGGGACGGAGACGGCGGGGATCGTCGAGGTCGGGTACGGCTCCCTGGTGGGCAAGAAAGGAGAGCCCTTGTTTCGCTATCAGACGGCCTCGACCTTCGAGATCACCCAGGCGATCGGCTCGCTGCTGATTCGACACCGCGACTTCACCTTCGTCGATATTGGCTCGGGAAAAGGTAAGGTGTTGATCGTGGCGCAGGAGTATGGCTTCAGGCGCTCGATCGGTGTGGAGATATCGGAAGAGCTCCATCGTCAGGCGCAGCAGAACATCGCGCGCCTCGACACGGCCGCAGGCGCCATCGAGCTGGTCTGCAGCGACATCGAGGACTTCGAGCTACCCGACGGACCGACGCTCTTTTACATGTACAATCCGCTCTCCGAGCCGTTGCTCACCCGTTTTCTCGCCCGCGTGGAAGACTCTCTTCGGCTGCGGCCACGTACCGTCCTCTTCGTCTACCTCAATCCCGTATTTGGCGAGGTGCTGGACCGCGCCGCCTTCCTCCGGCGCGTCGACACACGAACGCGATGGTGGAGCTTGTACCACTCGGCTCCCCATCCGATTCGACTGCGTTGGACTTCGGCGAAGCCTCGACCCGACGTTCCGCGCGCCGGGATTCTGATCGACGATTGAGCGATCAGCTCGAACGTGGACCCGTCGCAGCGATCGACGACGTCGTCATTGTCAAGTTTTCGCGACAGTCGATAAGGCAAGAAAGTAACGAAAAAAGACGGTGACTTACGGCGTGCGCCCGGAGCCTGTCAAGAAAACACGACAGTCGATGGTCGCATAAGTATCGAAAATTACATCGTTACGTCCTTGGCACCGCGGTTGCTTTCCTTCTCTGGCATAACCGGCAACCGCCTCCCAAGGAGATGAGAGATGAAACACCGCAGACAACGACATTGGATCATTGCCCTGTTCGCCCTGATCGCGCTGGCTTTCGCCGCGTGCGTCGGCACCGACGATTCGACGACGACCAAGACGACCAGCGTCGATGACGGCCTGAGCAACCTCGGTTTGAACGAAAACGCCCTCGCGTCGGACGACGGGATGTTGAATACCGACGACGAACAACCGTCCTTCGGCGACAAACGGCTGGAGGGCAGCTGCAAAGAGCAACCGAAGCCCGAGGGCGCCCCCGACGAGATCGTCGACAAAGACGGCGACGTGCAACAGGCCGAGAACGAGCGCCCGTCGATCTATGTTCGGCTGATCTGGGGCAAGCTCCGCCTCACACCCGGCGCGGAAAAGATCGACTTCAGCGGCTCGGTCAGCGTCAATGGCGCGGCGATCAAGGTCAAGCGCCTGATCCGTTTCGAGCACCACAACGACCTGTACGACCGTCTCCTCAGGCGTGACAACCGCTCGGTCGTGGCCTGGAACTCGCTGATCTTCAGCCACAACGACGGGATCTTGCTCAAGGTGATCGATCTGCCGAGCTCGACGGACGCCGTGAAGACCTTCAAATTCGAGACCAAGGCCTACTCGTTCTCGCTGCCCCTGGCCGAGCTCAAGGGACTGCACAAGATCTTCCGCGTCGACGACAAAGGCAACGTGGTCGCGATCAGCGCTTTCGAACACCGTCCCTTCGGCTGCCCCAAAGGGTTCCTCGAGGGTGGCTGGAAGCGTTTGAACGAGAAGGGCGGTGTCTTCGGTGGTCCGGTCGAGGCCCGCTCGGGCCGCCTGATCGGCCACATGCGCGGAATCTGGGGTGTCCGGCCGGACGGTGAGCGCGTGGCGTTCGCCAAGATCGTCGCCCTCAACGGCAGGTTCCGCGGCCTCGTCAAAGGCACCTGGATGCCCGACGAAGACGGAATCGGCGGTACCTTCAAGGCTCGTGTGTTCAATCGTGACAAGCTGGTCGTCGGCGTGTTGCACGGCAACTATCGTCCCTCCACCGCGATCGACGACGGCGGATTCTACAAGGGCGTTTGGTCGAAGATCTGCGATGGTCCGCAGTGCCCGCAACAAGTGGTCGACGGCGTGGATGTCGATGCCAGCACCTGCGGAGAACCCAAGCCGCAACCCGAAGACGCCTGCGAAGATAACGAGACCACCGATTGTCCCGAGATCGCGCCAAAGCCGATCGCCGGATTCTGCTGCAACGCCGACAGCACCGTGACCCAAGACGATTCCACCGTTGGCTGCCAACAGACGTTCCCTGCGCTGGAAGATGCCCAGCACGTTTGCCACCCGGACCAACCGAGTCCGTTCCAGAGCCAGCCCCAACAATAGCCCCGCTGACCGTTCCGACTCTGAGTGCGGCACCTGGGGACATCGAACCCCAGGTGCCGCCGATCGCTCCCGGAAAACCCCCCAGATCCTGGCGTCGGCCGGGGACTCGAGTCCCGAACCGCCGGCGCTCGGTGGCCGAAAGCGCATGTAATTATTAAATTGTGTAACTTGGATCGGATCTTGCTTTTCCTCAACTCGAACGCGCGAACATAAGGGGACGACAAATGGCTCGACGTGAAAGTACTGCTATCGTGTCGCTTCGATCGATCGTCGGCAATCTCGCGGAGCACGAGGCCGAAGCCGAACGACAACAGCTCGTCGAAGAGCTCGAGCAGCTAGACCAGCCGCTTCGCCGCCAACTCCGGCGCTTTCAGGGTCTGCCCACCACGCAGATGAGCTATACCCCGCCAGCGTCGATGATCGAAGCGCAGCCGGACCTCGTCCCGACGACGATCCACGAGCGTTCGTCGGTCGTCTCCGACCAAGAGATCGAGGCGCTCTACGGGTCGCTCGTCGAAGATGTGCCGATCGACGCCCCGACGATTCGCACCGTCGCCCCCGTCGTCGTGCAGCAACGCTTCCCGAGCCCCACGGCTCCAGGGATGGGGACGGCCGTTCTGCGGCAACACGCCGAGCAGCTGCGGCGCCCCGATGTCGTGCGTCGCGTCGCCACGCGCGTCACCGCCCTCGTCGTGCTGCTGGCCCTTCTTGCGTCGGCTGCGCTCTTCGTCACCGCAACGCGGACGAAGCAGGCGAACGCCGCTGGCCGATTGCCCAAGCTCGACAGCGCCGAGCGCCTGTTGCCCTTCGCCAAGCGCGATCTCTACGCGCGCACAGCGGTCGAGCGAAGACGAAACGGACGGCTGAGTCGCGAGGGGGACATCGAGACCCCACGGATGCGTCGATTGGCCCGCCGACGCGCGAAAATGAAGCTGCGCACATACGGAAGCCTGAAGAAGCGCCGCGTCGTTCGCAAGCGCCGCACCCCCGGTTTGCCTCAGTACCAGGTCTACCGCCCGACACCGCGGATCACGATCACCCCGCTCCACTAACCCGAGTTTCGAGATTCATCGGCGCGAGCTCGTCGCCAGTCATTCGCCCGACAGCCCCGAGAGCCCTCTCGCCAGCCCCGCTTGACAGTCGTGCCCGCTAGCGCCAAGATCGGAACCATGAAACCACCCCCACCGATCGGGCTTGCCTCGCTGCTCGTCCTGTTGCTCGCGGCCGCGAGCTGCGGCCCGACGCGGCCGGCGCGACGCGGTACCCTCGATCTACCGTTTCCCAAGCTCGTCGCGGGCATCCGCAAGAGCTCTTTCGACGCCTATCGCGGGAAGTCGGTGACTTGGACGGGCGAGATCAATCTCGTGACCCACGACTACGTGACCGTCAAGCTGTTGCCCGACACGCGCACCCACGACGCGACGATCTGGCTGGGCCACCATCAGTGGTATGGGCTGCGCAAGGCCAAGGTTGGCCAGTTCGTGCGTTTCAAAGCCCAGCTGTTGGGGTTCAGCGATAGCCTGCTGGGGCCAGAGGCCGAGCTGATCATGGATTCGGTGATCTGGCTGCGCGACTCCCTTCCGCCGAGTACCGCGCCGCGCCCACGCCGCGTCGAGCGACCGCGTCCACGTCCGATCGTAACGACGAATCTCGACGAAGCGACGCGCGATCTGGCGGTGCTTTTGAAGAGACTGCGTGGCGCGACGCTGAGATTCGCTCGGGTCAAGGGTCACGTCGTGAGCTGGCGTGGCACGTTGCGCCGAAAGACGCGCCGCGAGCTGAGCCTCTCGCCCGGCGAGCCGTCGGGCTGGGTGATCCGTCTGGCGGTGCCCAAGCAGCAGCGGCGCGCCGCGCGTCGTCTTACGCGCGGTCGGAGCGTGCGCTTTCGGGGGACGATCGAGCGCGTCGATTGGAAGAAGAGAACGATTCAGCTCGAGCTGGTTTCCATCGAGCGATAGAGCTCGTCGGCTGTCACATCGCCGCGCTCGGTGATGTAGCGCGTAATCCAGCGGGCGGGAGTGCGGTCGAAATAGAGGTTGCGCGGGCTCACTCCAGCGGGAGGCCCCATGTAGACCTCGTCGGGGTCTTTCTCTTCGAGCGGAACCTCGTCCGCCGGGACGCTGAGCTGGAACTTCAGTGAATCGGCGACGACGAAGACGGGCGTCCCCTGATTCGCCGCCAATAGCGCGAGCATTCGCGTGCCGATCTTGTTGATCACCGAGCCGTCGTCGAGGATCGAGTCGCAGCCGACGACGATCGCGTCTACGCGCTCCATCCAATGCGCCGCCGCGGCGTCCACGATCAGCTCGACGTCGAACCCGGCGCGTGCCAGAGCCTGGGCCGTGCGTCTTCCTTCCATTCCCGGGCGCGACTCGGTCACGACGACGCGTTCGAGCTCCGGTTTCGCCCGCGCCATCGCGCGCACCACCGTGCTCGAGTAGCTGTGGATCAGCACGTTCCGTCGGTCGGCGAGCCGTTTGCCGAGGAGCTCGGCGATTCGCTCGATCGCGCTCTCTTGGCGCTCGACGAGTCGTTGCGAAAAGCGAAAGCAGGTTTCGCGAAGCTCGAGCGGGTCAGCCCCCTCCGCCGCAGCGCGTCGCAGCTCGTCGATCAGTCTCAACGTCAGGTTTCCGACGGCCGCCATACTCGGTCGCAGCTCGACGGCCTGCGCGGCGAGCGCTTCGAGCCTGGCCAACGCCCGCTCGGGATCACGCGCGAACCAGTCGATCGCCGCACGGCGCATGGTCTCGAGCGCCTGCGTCGCCAGCTCGGCCGAGCCGCTGATCAGATCACCCGCGATCGCCTGCATCTCGGTGGCAAAGCGCTCGTCGTCGGTTTCGCTCGTCAGTGGATCGACGCGGCGGTAGGCCTCCTCGAGCTGGGGCACGCTGGCGAGGGACCGGAGCTCGGTCGGCTCGATCCAGCGAAGCTCGTCGTTCTCCCAGTTGAGTTGAATCGCCGCGGGATCGCTGAGGTGTGCCAAGACCGGATGAACCAGAACGTGGACGTCGGCCTCGTCGTCGTCGACCTCGAACGCCGCTCCCTGCCGCAGGATCGGGACCTGTTCCGCCCGTAGCCCGAGCTCTTGACGTAGCTCGCGCCGCGCTTGATCGAGGGGTGAGCCTTCGATCGTCCCGCTGACGCCGTGCCAGAGGCCGGGATAGCTGCGCACGCCGGCGCTGCGCTTGAGTACGAGCAGACGCAATCGATGTTCGACGAAGACGGTGACCACGGGGATGCGTTTCATCGGCTGGCGACCTTCGGTTAGTGCAACCCATCCCGTTCGACGGAGTCCCCGACCGGCTCTTCGAGCTGCTCGGCGGTTCGGCCAAAGCGGCGATTGCGCTTGTCGAACTCGGCAAGGGCAACCTCGAGGTGAGCCGGCG
The DNA here is from genome assembly GCA_020430585.1 of Myxococcales bacterium. GTDB lineage: Bacteria > Myxococcota_A > UBA9042 > JAGQJP01 > JAGQJP01 > JAGQJP01. Next base: position 5,715 of record JAGQJP010000243.1, read on the forward strand.
TGAAGTCTGGCCAAAGCGTGTCGGTGATATAGAGCTCGGAGTAGGCGAGCTGCCAGAGCAGGAAGTTCGAAATGCGCTTCTCGCCACTGGTGCGAATGATCAGGTCCGGATCGGGCAGGCCGCGCGTGTAGAGCCGATCGCCGAACTCTTCGAGGGTGACGGAGCGGTCGCACGAGCGCGTTCCGCTCTCGACCTCGACCAGCAGTTGGTTGACCGCCCGTAGAATCTCCTGTCGACCGCCGTAGCTGACCGCGAAGTTCAGGACGAGACCGGTGTTGTGCATCGAGAGGTCGATCGTCTGCTGGACGACCTCGCGGATCGCGCTCGGGAGCCGCTCGATGTCGCCGAAGATCTGGAATCGCACGTTGTTCTCGAGAATGCTCTGTTGCTCGTGGACGAGATAATCGCGGATCAGCAGCATCAGGCCGTTGACCTCGTCGATCGGTCGGTTCCAGTTCTCTTCTGAGAAGGCGTAGAAGGTCAGCACTCGAATGCCGAGACGATCGGCGGCGCGGACGATCTCTTTGACTCGATCCGAGCCCGCGCGGTGGCCGGCGAGGCGAGGAAGGTCTCGTTGCTGCGCCCAGCGGCCGTTGCCGTCCATGATGATCGCCACGTGGTGAGGAATATTGCTCTGCATCGTCATCGATTACGCTCCGTGATTCTCAACCGCCCACCGCAAATCCGCGAATCCACAAACTCGGTGACGAGACCGCCCTCGACCGCCGACGATCGGAGCCGACAGCCTCGACCGCTTGAAACATCGTCAACAGCGATCCCCTCAGTCGAATTCCGCTAACCGGAACGCGCTCTCCGTCGACTCTGGCGAAGCCCCAGAGCTGATCGGAAAACGTACCGGTTCGCTCATCGAAGCTTCCGGTTTCGTGCGCTACGAGCTCGAGGCCGAGTTGTGTCGGAGGTTGCAATCCAGCTGCCCCCTCCGTACCCGCAGAAAGAATGAGGTTCGTCGTCGTGACCTCGCTCATTCCCGCATGGGACGGCCATCCGCGGCCACCATCTGCAAGCCCCAGGCGCCGCGCGCTTTCAGAATGTAGCAGAAATCGGCGCAGGCTGCCATCTTGAATCGCCACGAGCGGGGCGATCGAACGTCCCTGCTCGTCGAACGGGCGCGATCCGACGCCAGCGCCCGCTTCTGGGTCGTCGCAGACGGAAACCGGGGCCGCCGCGATCCGCCGACCGAGATCGGCGACACCGAGCGTTGCTGCACTTCGCGTCAGCGCGTCCCTGCTGAGCAGCCGCCCCAGACGCCTCAGATAGAGGCTGGCGACGGCCGGGCGCATGATCAGCTGATCCGTTCGACCGCAGAAGGGTCGGGCGTGACGTCGAGCCCGGGCGAGCTCGCCAAGCTCGGTGATCTCGTCGAGGATCTCGGGCAGCTCGTCGAGGGCGGTGAGCTCGAAACGACCGACGTGCCGCGCGATGGAGCCTCTCCCACCGCTGGGCACGAGCGTCACCTCGATCGCGAGCCGTCGCCCGCGCCAGTGGGTGCAACCCCGGCGATCTCGGCGAACCGTTCGGCAGAACTCTTCGAGCTCGAGCTCGACGAAGCGCTCTGCGACCGGGACGAGGGGATCGAGGCAGCGCTCGATACGGTGGACGGCGTCGGACAGCTGCTCGCGGCTCGGCGCCTCGCTCGTCTCGAGGAGCGGCTCAGCGAGCTCGGGCTCGAGAGCGTCCCGCGCGGTGTCGTCGTCGCTGGACCGACGTTGACCGGCCCACCATGCGTCGAAGGTCGCCTGCGACCAGATCTCCGTCGCCCGGGAGGAGTGCAACCGCCCTTCATCCGCGTCGCGCTCGTTCGTTGCGCGCGGGAGGGCGATCACCCGGGAGCGCTCGTGCTGTAGCTGGTCCCGCGATCCGTCGGGATGACTCGCAATTCTGAGACGGCAGCTCTCCTCGGCGAAGAGCGTCGCCGTTCGCTCCGAAATCGCCCCCTGCGCGCGCCGGACCCAGTCGTGGAGCGTGCCTTCGGGCAGCTGCGCGCGTCCGATCACCCGTCACCTCGCGATCGTGAGCCGCTCGTCGGGATCAGCTCGATCTCGCCAGGGCGCGGCTCGCAGAGCACGGCGGGTGCGCTCCAGCCCGTCTGTAGCGTCTGTCGCTGTTTGCGGCAACGACCTGTGACGGCGCTGCTCGAAGGCGCTGGACCGAGACCGCAGACGCTGCCGAGAAACGCCTCCACAGAGCCGACGAGGACGAACGGCTCGATCGGCCTGCGCGACTCCCGGGAGCCGACGTGGGAGCGGGAGACGCCGATTCGCACGCGTCCGCTCGCCACGTCGAGCCGGCCCCACTCGACATCGTCGATGAACAGGCCGCCCGCGGCGCGCTGGCGAAGCGATTCCTCGTCGTCGACGCCCGGTCCGAGGGCCAGCACGGTCATTCTCGGGAGCGGTGGGTCGGCGTAACTCGCCCGTCGTCCCGACCCGCTTGGCGGACATCCCAGCAGCGTGGCGTGGCGGCGATCGCAGAGCAGTCGCTCGAGCCGTCCCTCCCGGACCAGCACGCTGCGCCGTCGTGGCGTGCCTTCGTCATCGACCATCGCGCCGATTCGGCTCGTCGGCCCGCTCGCACGGTCTCCGTCGTCGACGAGGGTGCACCAGTCGGGGGCGACGCGTTGGCCGACTCTACCGAGCGACGATTGTGAGGCGCCGCCGCCTGCCGACAAGCGCTCGATCAGGGCGAAATCGGCTTCCAGTCGATGGCCGAGGATCTCGTGGACGACGCGCCCGAAGCGATGCGGAGGGAAGTAGAGCGTTCGAACGACGCCAGAGAATGGGCGGGCGCAGAGGCGATCCTCGAGCCGCCGTCGCGCGCGCGTGGCGGCTTCGAGCAACGCTTCGGCGCCAAAGCTCGACTCGTCTGCGCCGTCGGCTCCAAAGCGATCGAGGCGCTCGCGCGCTCGTAGCCGCTCATCGAACGGGTTGACGAGCGTCACCTCGAGCCGCGCCGACCGCTCTCGCGTCTCCAATCGCTCGCGATCGAAGGTCGAGAGCGCGATCGCGCGCTCATCTCGACGCAGCTTCAACTCGACGAGCGATCCGTCACCCAGCGTCCGTTGGAGCCAGTCGCGTCGTGCGTCGAGCCAAATTGCCGAGGCGTCGTCCTCCGCGCCGCGCGCGTCGTCCAGCGTGTCGAGCCCGGCGCGGTCGAGCCGCTCGCCCCCAGCTCCGTCGATCCTCGGCGGTTCGTCTCCGAATAGCGCGGCCACCGCGCGTCGAGCTCCCGCGAGTGAGCAGTCGCTCGTCGCCGACAGGCGCATTCCCCGCTCGTCGAGCAGGCGTACGCTCAGGCCGACACGAGAGCTTCGTCTGAGGATCGATCGGCCCGACGACTCGGCGCTTTGGGAAACGCTGCGATGTCGCTCGACGAAGAGCTCGCAGCCAGAGGGTAGAAGGCGCGACGCGACGAGGTCATCGGCGAGCTCTCTGGGAGTGGCGGGGGGTCGAGTTCGGATCATGGTGGCGAAGGTGAGCGGTGGGCCCCAAGGCCCCAGGGGTCAAATGCGCTTGCGTCGCAGGATCGCTGCCGCGAGCAGGAGCAACACCAACAGCGCGAAGGGCAGCGGTTGGGCCGCGGTTTGCACCTGGCAGCCACCGCTCTTGCCCGAGCTGCCCGTCGCGTCGCCGCCCGTCGTCGCGTCATTGCCGCCGACGACGTCGGGCGTGCCGTTCGGATCGGCGCAGATGCCCGACGAGCAAACGTTCCCCGTGAGGCAAGGCGTCAGGACCTTGGTGTAGCACTGTCCACCTGGAAGCTTGGTGCAGGACCACGCCGAGTTGCCGTCATCGCTACAGCCGGTTTGGCCGCTCGTACACTCGTCGGTGCAGCTGGTGACACAGGTTCCGCTCTGGCAGGTCGCGTCACCCGTACAGGGTTGCGTCGCCTTGACGAGGCATCCCGTGCGGCCCGCTTGGCAAACCCAGGCGTTCTTGCCGTCGGTGCAGCCTTTCTCGCCCAATTGGCACTCGTTCTGGCAGCAGGCGCCGTTGGTGCACGTGCCGGTGCCGCAGTCGTTCGAGACCTTCTTGAAGCAGAGCTCGCCCTGCGGCCGTTCGCAGGTCCAGACCGAGTTGCCGTCACAACCCTTGTCGCCGAAGTTGCACTCGTCGGTGCAGCCTTTGGGCACGCACTCGCCATTCAAGCAGGCGTTGCCCGTGCCGCAGCTCTCTTCGACTTTGTCCATGCAGGCGTCGTTGTCGTTTTCGCCGCAGGTCCACTTCTTCTGACCGTCGTCGCTGCAGCCCTTGTCGCCTGTTTGACAGTCGTCGGTACAGCTCGGGTTCTGGCCACAGACGTAGGAGGCATCGCAATCGTAGTAGCCTTCGGTCTGCAAGAACCCGCAGGTCGACTCGCAGGGGCCCTGCTGCACTTCGCCGCAGTTGATCCCGCAGGGATAGTAGACGACTTGGTTCTGATAGCAATACACCGCGTTGTTGCCGTCGCAGTATCCAGCGTTCGTGACGCTACCGCAGCCGGTTTGCTGGCAGGTCGCATTCTTGAGGCCACAGAGATCGGGCGTCTCGGTCTGTTCTTTCTCGAAGACCCCCTTCGGAATTTCGTGGACGACGCAGTGGATCGCACCGTTGCCCGGGATGATCTCATCGGAGTTGATCTTGATCAGCTTGAAGGTCACGCCGGGATGCGCTTGCTTGAAGGCCGCGTCGTACACCTCCATCATCTTGTCTTCGTACGGCTTGAAGAGGGCCGTGTTGACCTTGTTGTTGTAGGTCGTGTAGACCGGGATCAGCACGACACCCGTGTTGCCGTCCGGCGCTCGAACGGTCTGAAAGTTCGTGTAGGTCCGCCAGATCAGGTCGCCGTTCGGGGGCATCGGCACGCGGTGGATCCGAAACTTCGGGTTGCCGTCTTTGTCCTTGATCGCTTCGAGGAGCTTCGCGTTTTCGTCGAGGACCTTCTTGTTCATCAGCGCCGCACGATTGGTGCAGTTGCCGCCGCTGTCGAACTCGGGCTTGACGTCGTATTCGCCGAGGATGATGTCGTTGGGCCCGATCACCATCATCGACATGTCGATGTGCGTGGTGCCCTCGCCCTCGAGGGGCATCATGAAGTGCAGCGCCTTGCAGCCGAAGTACTCGGCGTAGAGCTTCTTCTGCGCCGCTTCATCGGGATCGGGAAGGTTGAACCAGAGCGAGCCGTGGCTCGTGAAGCAGTTCCCTTCGCCATCGGACTGGAAGTTGCCGCCTTCTTGGTTGATGCTCGCGCGAAAGACGTTGATCCCGAGGTAGTTCGCCACTTCCGTCGGGACCTTGTCGTCGAGAATCCGATAGTAGTAGTAGTTCGTCTCGACCACCGAGACCTTCCCGCTCTTGTGAATCACAGGCTGGGGGCCGTAGTCGCGAGCCCAGATCGAGTTCAGGGAGCCGCGAAGGTCCGCTGGCGCATTCACGGGGACACTGTTGAGTTGCGCCAGGTCGATCCAGCGAATCTTGGAGGTATCGGCCAGCGACTGGTCGTCGAAGGTCTGGGGATCCTTGGCTTTGAGGTACTGGATCATCCAGGCTTTGGCCGTCTTCGTCGTGGTACCGAGCTTGACGTCGCCCTCGTTCATGAGCAGCACGGTCGTCGTGCCCCAGGCGCCCTTGATGATATCGATGAAGAAATCGTCGAGGCCCGTGCCAACCTGCCAGCCGACGAGGAGATAGGCCATCGGCTCGAACTCGCCCGGAAAGCGCACCTCGGTGTCGATCGGGGGTTTCGTAATATAGTATTTCTCGGAGTTCGCCGTCCGCGCGTCGGAGTACGCATCGGTCTTGCCACGCAGCTCGCGCTCCCAGAGTGTTTCGTACTTCGGCAAGAAGCCCGGTGTGGCGACGCGGACGTAGCCGTTGTTCTTGGTCGTGCTCGTCGGTGCCGTGCTCGTCGGAGCCGTCGTCGTCGTGCCCTGCTCCGTGCACTGGAGAGCGAAGGTTGCGACGATCAAGCCGACGATGAGAAGATTGAGACGTTTCATCCGAGATACCCCACTTTCCTTGTACTTGCGCCCCGTGCATTGTAAAAAGTTCAAGACACAGAAGTTGGAGCATAGTAGAAGTGACGGGACCGATCAAGAGTTATGAGCGAGAAAGCGAGTCGTCCCTGCACTTTTGTAAATTTTCCACGCGGCATCGCCTCATTTGACGTAGCCCATGTCTCTGAGGAGCTTGCGCATTTCTTTGGGCATATTGCGATCGCGGGAGTCGTCGGAGTCGGGATGGGGAACGCGCACCAATTGATTCGATTCGGGGTCGATGTGCGCCGTCCGCCAGTAGAACAGACCCGGATCGTCGCCTTTTACGAAGCGCGGGCCACGAAGGGGGGCGACGCTGAAGCGTTTGAGCTCGTCGGAGTCGATCGAGAGGTTTGGCTCGAGCAGCGCAATGCCGTTGACCCCAATATAGATGCTATGCTCGGTGAGCGGCTTTCCGTTGCGACGAAAGTCGAAGCGCAGCGACGCCGTCTCGGGTACGAGCCGAAAGTGAATGCTCTTGGCGGCGTGGACGAGCTCGACGCGACAGCGCATTCGCTGCTGATCCTTGGACAGGCGACAGTCCGCGCGCTCCTTTGAGGTCGAGCCGTCGAGGGTCCTCGGCAGAACGACGAATCGCCCGTCCGTTCTCAGCTCGCCGTCGAAGCGAAGCGTCGTCGTGTCGCCGTTGAAGACGAGGACGTGGGTCGCGACGACCGCCGGGCCCTTGGGACTCGGCGCCTTGGAGGGAGACGGCGATGTCGGCGCCCTGGTCGGCGTCGGCGCCCTGGTCGGCGTCGGCGCGGTGAGCGATTTCGGCGCGTGCGGCTCCTTGGGCGCAGGCGGCCCCTTGGGCGCAGGCGGCCCCTTGGGCGCAGTCGGCCCCTTGGGCGCGTGCGGCTCCTTGGGCGTAGGCGGCCCCTTGGGCGCAGGTGGCCCCTTGGGCGCGGTGCTGGGGTGGGGGGGCGCTGGCTTGTTCAGCATCGATTGTGTCAGCAATCGCGGCACGCCCGTCATCAGCCGTGCCTGCAGGGGGAACATCTCGCGTCGCAGCTCGCGAGCCTTGGGGTAGAGTCGCAGGACGAGGGGCTGCGCCCATGCGGGAGCGAGGGGCAGGTCGTGGAGCCCGGGGGTTGGCGGGGTCGGC
>JAGQJP010000244.1 GCA_020430585.1 Myxococcales bacterium
AATGTTCACGCTCGTCGAGCAGGCGGCGATCAGACACATCTGCGGCCGCACCAAGAGCTCGATCCCGTCCATCGCCTCGATGCCATCGCAGATCGCGTTCGTCGCCTCCCAGAGCTTCTCGGCGATCGCCAAGTAGCCCTCGTCGCCGAGGAAGCGCATCACCGCCCACGCCGCGGCCAAGGGCCCGCCACTCTTGGAGCTCTGCACGGTGTGGTTGACGATCGTGTATCCCGTCCAGCCGGAGAAGGCGAACATCTGGTGTCGTCGATGCTCCGCCGTGCGGTACATCACCACCGAAGCCCCCTTCGGGGCGAAGCCGTACTTGTGTAGATCCATCGAGATCGAGCTGACGCCGGGAATCCGGAAATCGAAGTCTGGAATGGCGGCGCCGAGCCGCCGAAAGTAGGGGATCATGAACCCGCCGATGCAGCCGTCGACGTGCAGCCAGAGCGCGTGGCGCTGGGCCAGCTCGCCCAGCTCCGCGATCGGATCGACCACGCCGGGTCCGTACGACGTGGCCGAACCGACGAGCATCACCGTGTTTTCGTTGATCGCAGCGGCGACGTCGGCGACGTTGACCTGCATCGTCGCGCGCTCGACGGGGATCGAGACGCACTTCATCCCGAGATAGTGCGCGGCCTTGTGAAACGCAGCATGGGCCGTCACGGGCAAGATGACCTCGGGGGTGCCCGGCACTCCGCCTTTCGCTTTCGCTGCCCCACGCGCCGCCTTGACCGCGAGCATGATGCTCTCGGTTCCGCCAGAGGTGAAGCTGCCGACCGCCTCGGGGCCAGCGGAGAGGTGGCTGGCGCACATCGCCGCCACCTCGGTTTCGAGCCGCCGAACGCTGGGAAACACGGTAAAATCGAGGCCGTTGACCGACAGATAGCGCGAATAGGCTTCCTTGGCCACCGCTTCGGCCTCTGCCCCCGCGTGGTAGACATATGCGAAGGCTCGGCCGCCGCGCCATTGCAGGTCGTTGGCCCGATACGCCTCGAGCTGGTCGAACAAGTCGGCTGCCGCCGTGCCGCGCTGGGGGATCTTCATCGCTACTCCCTTCTCTTGGTCGTCTGGCGATTCTCTGCACCGTTTGGGTTGGCTACTTGTAGCACATGGCGGCGGATCATTCAATGGGCGGATCGACGATGAACCGCGCGGCTGCAAGGCAAAATCGTTGCGCTCGCCAAGTCGTCTGACTACACTAGAGACCACCACGACGAGACCAGGACGCAGGCCGAACCGTGAACGAGAATCAACCGTTCGACGAGCTGGACATCGACGCCCCGACGCAGGCGCCCGAGTTTGGCTGGCGGATTCTCGTCATCGACGACAACCCGGCCGTCCACGCCGATTTCGCCAAAATCCTGCTCCCCAAGCCGAGCCCGGGCGACGAGCTCGACCGCTACGAGCACGAGGTCCTCGGCGAGTCGGGACGCGAGCGCTTCCGCATCGACGCGATGGCGATCGAGCTACAGTTCGCCCACACGGGGATCGAAGCGATCGAGCTGCTCGCCCGCGACGCGAACGAGGGCAAGCGTTTCGACATGGCCTTCGTCGACATGCGGATGCCCCCGGGCTTCGACGGAATCGAGACCACACGTCGACTCTGGAACCACGACCCGGAGCTGGCGATCGCGATCAGTACGACCCACAGCGATGGGGACACCGCCGAGATCATCCGACGGCTCGGCCCCTCTCCGTCGCTCTGGGTGCTTCCCAAGCCGTTGGCCCAGGATGACGTCGAGCAGTTGGTCGCCGCCGCATTCCTTCAGCGGT
>JAGQJP010000245.1 GCA_020430585.1 Myxococcales bacterium
CCGAAGAGCACGAGTGGGCCAAGATGGAGGACGGGAACGTCGTCGTCATCGGCATCACCGACTATGCTCAGGATTCGCTCGGCGCGCTCGTGTTGGTCGAGCTTCCCGAGGAAGGGAGCGACGTCGAAGCCGAAGATCCGTTCGGCGTGGTCGAATCGCCCAAATCGGTCAGCGATCTGTTCAGCCCGGTCACGGGCATCGTGCACGAAACCAACGACAACGTCGTCGAGACACCGACGCTGATCAACGATGATCCGTACGGTGAGGGATGGTTGGTGAAGATCAAGGTCGATGACTCCGACGCCCTCGACAACCTGATGACGGCCGACGAATATGCCGACTTCCTTTCCGAGATCGACGACGAGGACCTATAAGTGCGATACATTCCGCACACACCCGACGAGGTTCGGCGCATGCTCGAGGCGATCGGAGCGACGACGGTCGACGAGCTGTTCCGACGGATCCCCGCTGAAAACCGGTTGACGCGCGAGCTCGATCTCCCGGCGCCCCTCGCGGAGGGCGAGCTCGCGGCCCACATGCGGCGAATCGCCCAACGGAACACGTCGGTCAATGACGCGCTCTGTTTCCTCGGCGGCGGGGTCTACCATCACTACAGCCCCGTTGTCGTCGACCAACTGATCATGCGCTCCGAGTTCTACACGGCGTACACGCCCTATCAGCCCGAGATCGCCCAAGGAACGCTGCAGGCGATCTTCGAGTTTCAGTCGATGGTGGCCGCGCTGTTGGAGATGGACATCTGCAACGCGAGCATGTACGACGGCTCGACCTCGGTCGCCGAAGCGGCGTTGATGGCGGAGCGTCTGAAGAAGAAGGGCCGAATCCTGGTGGCGCGCTCGCTCAACCCCTCGTATCGCGAGGTGCTGGCGACGATGCTCGAGCCGCTGAGCATCGAGATCGAAGAGGTCCCATTCGAGCCGGCGAGCGGTCAGCTCGATCGCGCCGCCCTGGCGGCGGCGTTGGAGCGTGGGCCCGCCTCGGGTGTGCTGGTCCAGAGCCCGAACGTCTTCGGTGTCGTCGAAGAGCTCGAGGGGATCGCCGAGCTCGCTCACTCGCAGGAATCGCTGCTCGTCGCAACCTTCAGCGAGGCGCTCGCTTTCGCCTGCTTGCGCCCGCCCGGCGCCTCAGGCGCGGATATCGTCGCTGGCGAAGGACAATCACTCGGCATCCCCTTGAGCTTTGGCGGTCCGGCGCTAGGGCTCTTCGCCTGCCGAAGTGAGTTCGTGCGCTCGATGCCGGGCCGCCTCGCCGGAGAGACGATCGACGTCAACGGAAACCGCTGCTTCGTCTTGACGATGAGCACACGGGAGCAGCACATCCGCCGCGAGAAGGCGACCTCGAACATCTGCACCAATCAGGGTCTCTGCGCGCTGACGGCGACGATCTATCTGGCGACGATGGGCCCTTTTGGCCTCGAGCGGGTCGCCCGGCGCAACATCGACAACGCGGCGTATCTGCGACGTTCGATCGCCGCCCTCCCCGGCTTTCGTGTGGTCCATCAGGCTCCGGTGTTCAACGAGCTCGTCGTCTCGCTTCCCGTTCCTCCGCGCGAGGCGATCGAACGCCTGGCGGCGGAAGGCCTGGTTCCAGGCATCTCGTTGACCAGCGAGTACCCCGAGATCGAGAATCCCTTGTTGATCACGACCACCGAAATGCACGCCGATAGCGATCTCGAGCGGTTGGTCGAGGCGCTCGGAACGCTCGCCTGAGGCGAATCCCTCGCCGCCGTTGCACTCCCCTCAGAAGAGTGCTAAGGTAGTCTCGGTCTTTTGATCCAGCCAAGATGAAACCTGCGAATAGGCAAAAGGAGAGCGCATGAGCGACAAGAAGCGCGAATATTATCCCGATGAATCCCCGATGTCGGCTCGCGAGCAGGCGATCGACTCCGTTGCCAGCAGCATCGGGGTGTTCGATGAGGGGCTCTGCGAAGAGATGCTCGGGCTCGGGTTCGATGGCGACACGGCGCCGTTCATCGGCTTCATTCCGATGATCCAGGTCGCCTGGGCCGACGGAGTGGTCGACGACAAGGAGCAGAAGAAGCTGCGCGAGCTGGCAACAGCCCGCGGCGTCGAAGAGGGAACGAAGGCCGATGAGTTCCTGAAGGGGCTGATCACCACACGCCCGACCGACGAGTTCTTCAGCAAGTCGAATGAGATCATTCGTCGTATTCTCGCGAAGTTCCCCGAGGACATCCAGGCCACCGAGCTCGAGACGCTCTCGGACTTCTGCGTCGCCGTCGCCGCCGCCTCGGGAGGCGTGATGGGGATGGGCAACAAGATCTCGAAAGAAGAGCGAGAGCTGATGCGGGCGATCGCCAGCGAGCTGCAAACCGACCAATCGATCGCGGGCAAAGACCTGCTCAAGAAGCTCACCGGCTAGCGCAGTGAGCCACATCGCGCCGTCCGGCGCGCTCCCCCCTCTGCTGGGGTCTCGAGACCTCATAAGCTGAATCGATAACACCGCGGATTTCCTGCATCTGATCATTTCCTTGCGTGGTGTGCATATTGCATACATGATCGTGGGGCTACGTCCCGGGGGGGAACAGGAGTTTCGCGATGCTCAGTCATGGATCCAGCGTTCGAGCCCTCGAGAGTGCCGGCAACACGATGGCGCCGGCGTTGACGGAACTGCAGCGCATCGTGGCGGAGCGCACACGCGCCGCCGTGCTACCACGCCCGCGTGACGTCTGGGAGGCCTTCAAGCACTTCGCGGCGAAGCGCTTCGACTGCGAGGACGACGCCCTGCTGCTGCAATGCGGGCAATTCGGCTTCAACGGCCGCGAAGTCTTCCACGTCGATTTCGTCCGCCAATTCACGATCGACTCGGACTACCAGCGAGTCGAGCAGCTCCATTGCGAGTTCACCTTTCCGATGTCGACCGCCCTACAGGGGCGCGAGACCTTCGTCTGGTCCTACTATTCGGAATCGCTGGAAGACTTCTTCAGGCGCGTCGAGAGTCTGCCGTTGTGGCGGATCCTCGAGCCCCTCGTTCCCCGCGGCTTCCATCTCTACCTCGAAGCGCAATAGCTCACGGACCCCGGCTCCAGTCACCACACGCCGAACGCCACGAGCGGCTGGTCATCGCTGTCAAGCCCGCTTGACAAGGTGTCGCGATTACCCCGCCACCGCGACAGTTGGGTCAGACCGGCGCACCCATACAAGATCTCGCATTTATTAGCGAATGACAAATCTCGGGCGAACCCGTCGGCCGCCAGCTCCCCTGGTACGCTTCTTGTGATGACTCGAGTATCGTCCGCCCGATAGCCGGGCGCCCACGCCAAACCCCAAACGACGAGGCACGATATGAAAACGCTCAATCTCCCAACACCGACTCGCTGGTTGCTGATACTGGCGCTTCTTCTAGGTCTCAGCGCTGGTTGCAACGGCGGCGGATCCCACTCGAACGCGACGACGGACGCAAGCGACGACACGACCGCGCTCGAACCCGACAGCGGCAGCCCCGACAGCGCCGACACGACGATCGCCGACAGCGCCGACGCGCTCGGGACGTCGACGGAGGGGGACGCCACTGACATGACCGACCAGAACGTCGAATACGATCTCGGCGATCCCGTCACGCCCCAGGTCGGTCGCAATGATCACACGCTGCTCCTCGAGGGGCAATCGCGGGACTTCATCGTCTATCTCTCTTCGAAGGCGCAAACGAACGGAAACGCGCCTGTGGTCTTCATGTTCCACGGTTCGAGCCAGGACGGTCAGACGTTCTACGACGAATCGCACTGGCGCGAGACGGCGGACCGAGAGGGGCTGATTGTCGTCTTTCCGACGGCGCTGATCTACTGCTACTACGAGGACGACAACAACAATGGCGTCTTCGGAGACCCGGGCGAGCGCCGCCTCGGCACGAAATGGAATCACGGCAAGCTCGGAAACCCAGCGGTGATGCCGCTCTGCAACGAGAGTCAGCTGGCGACGCTGACACCCGGCAATCGCGCCAAGGCCGACCACCCCGTGGTGGACGACGTGGCCTTCTCCCGAGCGATGATCGCCTTTCTCGACGCGAACTACTCGATCGACGCCAAGCGGGTCTATGCGACGGGCTTCTCCAATGGCGCGGGCTTCACCGCCCGCTTGGCCCTCGAAGCCTCGGACGTCTTCGCCGCGACCCACTCCCAGGCTGGAAACTTGGCGCTTCCGCCGCACCCGACGTCGCGTCCGACCTCTCGTATCCTCAGTGTCGGCGAAAAGGATGATCGCTTCGTCGAGCCCCTCGGGGTCAGCGCGCTACCGCTGGAGGAGTCCCTGTTGACGGACCTGCCCTGGTTCCAGATCCCGATCGGCGCCGAGCTGACGATGCTGCAGCTGAGCGATTCCTACGTCTACGACGAGAGGTTCATCGGCGGGAAGAAGGTCATTCGGTACACGTTTTCCACGAGCACGGTCGGCGCGTCGAACCAGTTCATGTTCATCGTGATCGAGGGGCTCTACCACCAATATCCGAATGGAACGAACCATCCGGTCGTCGCCGCGGACTACCTCTGGGAGTTCTTCAAGCCGTACAGCCTTCCCTGACCTGAAACGCTCATCGAGTCAGCAGCGTGAAGAAACCCTGGAGCATCTGGTAGGTCAGACCCCAGATCACGTAACGCTCGCCCACCTTGTAGCTGGGAAACGAGAGGTTCACTCCGCGATACTCGTGGTAGTACACCGCGTTGAGATCGCCCGAGAACATCTTCGAGAGCGAGACCCAGATCGCGGCGTCGACCTCGTCTTCGCGCGGTGTCGGCTCGACGGCGTCGGAGAGGAGGTAGACGAAGGGGCTGATCACCAGTGGCAAGAGCTGTCCGCGGGCGATCGCCTGAAGGTCGTCGAGCTTGCCGATCAGTCGCGCCGAGGCGCTGAGATCGATCGCCACCTCTTCGAGGGTCTCGCGGCGCGCCGTCGCCTCCAGGCTGGGGTCTTCCGGATCCGCTTTGCCCCCGGGGAAGGCCATCTGGCCCGACCAACGATCCCTCGGATTCTCACGCCGTCTGATGAAGAGCGACTCGATGTCGTCGCCTACCGAGCGGAGAATCACGGCGACGGACGCGTGCTTGAGGCGACGACCGGGATCGAGCTCCAGCGATTGCTGGCGGGCCAAGCGACGCTCGATCGTGGCGAGCTGCAGCGTGCGGGTGTTCATGGCCGTCGGTGCGTGTTCATCGGCGGCTCAAAAGAAGCCGAGCTCCAGCTTGGCCGCCTCGGTCATCCGCTCGGGGCTCCAGGCGGGCTCCCAGACGAGCTCGACACGACAGCTCGTGACGCCTTCGACCTCGCGAATGCGGCGCTCGACGTCACCGGGAAGCTCGCCCGCCACGGGGCAGGCCGGCGAGGTCAGCGTCATCTCGATCGAGACGGAGCCATCGCGCGCCACCGCGGTGTCGTAGATCAGCCCGAGGTCGAAGATGTTCACCGGAATCTCGGGATCATAACAGGACCGGAGGGCGCGGACGATCTCCGCCCTCAGCTCGCCGAGTGAATCCGCAGAGTGCACGACACCCGCTGACGGCGCGCTCGACCCCTGCTCGTCGAGCGACGCACCCGACGACGGGGCGGGGCCCGACGACGGGGCGGGGCCCGACGACGGGGCGGGGCCCGACGACGGGGCGGGGGACGCCTCGTCGCGCGACCCACCGGACGACGTGCTCGCCGGCACTGGCGGGGTCGCGGCGGCGCGAGCTCCCCGAGACGTGGGCTCGGACGGCTGCGCCGAGCGTGCGTCACGATCGCGTTTGGGGCTGATCTTGTCGATGTCTCCACCCACCATTATCACCTCGTCTGGACGACGCTACTCAACAGACACCACCTCTTTCCTCTTCTCGATCGCCGCCTGCAGCGTGTGCCAGCAGAGGGTGGCGCACTTGACGCGCATCGGATAATCCGAGAGCCCCGAAAAGACCTGGAGCTTGCCGAGATCCTTCGATTCGGGAGGGTTCTGGCCCTTGACCATCTCGTGGAAGGCGCCGAAGAGCTCGTGCGCCTCTTCCAGCGTCTTCCCGCGGAGGGCCTCGGTCATCAGCGAAGCCGATGCGGTCGAGATCGCGCAGCCATTGCCTTGAAACGCGACGTCGACGACGCGATCGTCCTCCATCTTGAGGAAGATCTTCACCTCGTCGCCGCAAAGCGGGTTGTGGCCTTCGGCGTGGTGCGGCGTATCCTCGATCACCCGGCAATTCCGGGGGCGTCGGTTGTGGTCGAGAATGATTTCTTGATAGAGGTCGTCGAACATCAGCTGAACACCTCGATCGCCTTGCGCACGGCGTCGACGAAGACATCGACCTCGTCGAAGGTATTGTACATCGCAAACGACGCACGAGCGGTCGCCGCGACGTCGAACCGTCTCATCACGGGCTGGGCGCAGTGGTGGCCGACGCGGATCGCCACGCCGTAGCGATCGACGATCGTGCCGATGTCGTGCGGGTGGATCCCCGAGACGACGAAGGAGAGGACGCCCGCCTTTTCCCGGGCGGTGCCGATCAGACGCACGCCGGGCACGGCCCCGAGGCTCTCGGTGGCGTACGAGAGCAAGCGATCCTCGTGCGCCCGAACGCGCCCGACGCCGATCGCCTGCAGATACTCGAGTGCCGCGCCGAGACCGATTACCCCGGCGATGTTCGGCGTCCCCGCCTCGAACTTGTTGGGCAGGTCGGCGAAGGTCGTGCGCTCGAATGTCACCTTCAGGATCATGTCGCCACCACCCTGGTAGGGCGGCATCTCTTCGAGCCAACGCGACTTTCCGTAGAGCACGCCAACCCCGGTCGGACCGTAGACCTTGTGGCCGGAGAAGGCGAAGAAATCGCAGTCGAGCTCCTGGACGTCGATCCGCTGATGCGGCACCGACTGGGCTCCGTCGACGAGCACGGGCACGTCGCGGCGATGGGCGATCTCGGCGATCCGCTTGACCGGATTCACCGTGCCGAGGGCGTTCGAGATGTGCACGACGGCGACCAATTTCGTGCGCGGTGTGATCATCGTCTCGAGCTCGTCGAGGAGCAGCTCGCCGCGTTCGTCGATCGGCACGACGCGGAGCCGCGCGCCCTTTCGCTCGCAGACGAGCTGCCAGGGAACGATGTTCGCATGGTGCTCCATCGCCGTGATCAGGATCTCGTCGCCCTCGCCGATGAAGCGCTCACCAAAGGAGCTGGCGACGAGGTTGATCGACTCGGTCGTGCCCTTGGTGAAGATGATCTCCCGCTCGTCGGCGGCGTTGAGCAGCTGCTTGACGTCTCGGCGCACCGCCTCGTAGGCGTCGGTGGCGACCTGGCTCAGGCGATGCACACCGCGATGAACGTTGGAGTAGTCGTTTTGATAGAAGCGGACGATCGCGTCGATCACCGACTGCGGCGTCTGCGCCGAGGCGGCGTTGTCGAGGTAGACCAGGGGGTGGCCATACACCTCTTGGTGCAGCGTCGGAAAATCGGCGCGAATCGCCATCGGATCGATGCTCGCGGGAGCTTGGTAGCCCTCGTCGCGAATGCTCTCGGCGCCCAAACCCGTCATCTCATCCCTCGTTCAGCCAGCCGCGAAGCGTTTCACTCAACAACTCGGCGAGATCGTCCACCCCACAGGCGTCGATGACCTCGCTGGCAAACGCGTGCGTCAACATGTTGCGCGCTTCGGCCTCGCCAATTCCGCGCGCCCGCAAATAGAACAGCCCCTCGGCGTCGAGCCGTCCGACGGTCGCACCGTGGGTGCACTTGACGTCGTCAGCAAAGATCTCGAGCTGCGGCTTGCTATTGATCGTCGTGCCCTCGTTGAGCAACAGGTTGTTGTTCTGTTGCTTGGCGTCGGTCTTCTGGGCGTCCTTCTCGACGAAGATCCTGCCGTTGAAGACGAGGGTCCCCTGGTCGGAGACGACGCCCTTGTAGAGCTGCCAGCTGTTGCCGTTGGGCACCAGATGCTCGATCGAGGTCTGATTGTCGACGTGCTGCGTGCCGCGAACCATCGAGAGCCCGTTGAGCGTGCACTCGGCGTTCTCGCCCTGGAGGAGCGTCCGCACGTTGTTGCGCACCAGCGAGCCGCCGAGGTTGATCAGCTGCTGGCGGTAGCGCCCGTCGCGCCGAACGTAGGCATTGGTCGTCGACACATGGGCTGTCTGCGGCGCCTCCCACTGCACGTGGAGGTGGTTGATCGTCGCGTTCGCCCCCACGAAGACCTCGCTCACCGCGTTGGTCAGGCAGGGCGCCTCGCTGTGCCCGACGAAGGCCTCGATCACCGTCGCCTCGCTCGACTCGTCGCAGACGACGAGGAGCCGCGGGTGGGCGATGCTCGGATCGCGCTGCGAGCCGGAAAAGTGCACGACGCAAAGCGGCTCGTCGAGGGCCACCCCCTTGGCGACGCGGAGGATCAACGCGTCGTGGAAGGCCGCCGTGTTCAACAACGCGAAGGGGTTGGTCTCTTGATCGGCGAAGCGCGACAGCGCCGCCTCGAGCACGTCGGCGTGCGCGTCCGCCGCGTCCCGCAACCGCTCTAGACGCACGCCAGCGGGCAGCTTCAGGCTGTCGACACGCTCGCGGTCGACGCGGCCGTTGGTGACGACCAGAGCCTTCGCCCACAGCAGGCCTCGGGCGTGTCGCTCGAGGGCCGTGGGATCGCTCGTCGGATAGGCGACGTCGTCATCGAAATCGACTTTGACCAACGGCAAGACGTTGGTGTACTTCCAGGCCTCGTTCTTGCGTCGCTGCGGGAAACCGAGCGCCTCGAAGCGCTGCAGGGCGAGAGCCCGCGCCGAGGCGACGAAGCCGGGCGCGCCACTGGTCGCTTGCGCGCGGCGAGCCTGATCGATGTATCGTCCGGTGAAATCGCTCGTCATGCCGCGAACTCCTGCTCGACCCAGCCGTAGCCGCGCTCTTCGAGCTCGAGGGCGAGCCCTTTGTCGCCCGACTTCACGATCCGCCCGTTGTAGAGCACGTGGGTGAAGTCCGGCACGATGTGGTTCAACAGCCGCTGATAGTGGGTGATCACGATGACGGCGTTTTCGGGGCTACGCAGGGTGTTCACGCCGCGGGAGACGACCTGCAGCGCGTCGATGTCGAGCCCCGAGTCGGTCTCGTCGAGAATCGCGAGCAGCGGATCGAGCATCAACATCTGGAAGATCTCGTTGCGCTTCTTTTCACCGCCGGAGAAGCCCTCGTTGAGGGCGCGCTTGAGCATCGAATCGTCGATCTCGAGGACCTTCGCCCGGTCGCGGGCAATCTTGAGGAACTCGAAGGCGTCGACCTCGGTCTCACCGCGATGAACGCGCTTGGCGTTGAGCGCCGCCTTGAGGAAGTACATGTTCGAGACGCCGGGGATCTCGACGGGGTATTGAAAGGCCAAAAAGAGCCCCTCGCGAGCCCGATCTTCGGGGGCGAGCTCGAGCAGATCGTGGCCCTGATAGCGGATCGAGCCGGCGGTCACCTGATAGCCATCGCGCCCAGCCAGGACGTGGGCCAGCGTGCTCTTTCCCGAGCCGTTGGGCCCCATGATCGCGTGGACTTCGCCGGCCTTCACCGACAAGCTGAGCCCGCGCAGAATCGGTTTGCCGTCGACTTCGACGTGTAGATCCTTGATTTCCAGCATTCGACTATCTCCTTATCCGACGCTGCCTTCGAGACTGATGCCGAGCAGTTTCTGCGCTTCGACGGCGAACTCCATCGGCAGTTCTTTCATCACTTCTTTGCAGAACCCGTTGACGATCATGCTCACCGCGTCTTCCGCCGAGAGCCCGCGCTGTTGGCAGTAGAAGATCTGGTCTTCGTTGACCTTCGAGGTCGACGCTTCGTGCTCGACCTCGGCGCTCGGGTTCTTCACTTCGATATAGGGAAAGGTGTGGGCGCCGCACTGGTCGCCGATCAACATCGAATCGCACTGCGTATAGTTGCGCGCGTTCTCCGCCCGCGGTCCAATGCGCACCAGCCCGCGGTACGAGTTGTGGCTGTGCCCAGCGGAGATTCCCTTCGAGACGATCGTCGAGCGCGTGTTGCGCCCCAGGTGGATCATCTTCGTGCCCGTGTCCGCCTGTTGGCGATTGTTCGTCACGGCGACGGAGTAGAACTCTCCGATCGAGTTGTCGCCCTGCAGAATCACGCTCGGATACTTCCAGGTGATCGCCGAGCCGGTTTCGACTTGGGTCCAGGAGATCTTCGAATTGTCGGCGCACTTGCCGCGCTTGGTGACGAAGTTGTAGATTCCGCCTTTGCCGTCCTTGTCGCCGGGGTACCAGTTCTGCACGGTCGAGTACTTGATTTCGGCGCCCTTCAACGCCACCAGCTCGACGACCGCAGCGTGGAGCTGGTTTTCGTCGCGCATCGGCGCCGTGCAGCCCTCGAGGTAGCTGACATAGCTGCCCTCGTCGGCGATGACCAGGGTGCGCTCGAACTGGCCGGTATTCATCGCGTTGATGCGGAAATAGGTCGACAACTCCATCGGACAGCGCGTGTTCTTCGGGATGTAGACGAACGAACCGTCGGTGAACACGGCCGAGTTCAGCGCCGCGTAGTAGTTGTCGGTGACCGGAACGACCGAGCCGAGGTATTTCTGGATCAGCTCGGGGTGCTCCTGCACCGCCTCGGAGAAGGAGCAGAAGATGACACCCGCCTCGGCGAGCTTGTCGCGGAAGGTGGTGTGCACCGAGACGCTGTCGAACACCGCGTCAACCGCGACGCCGGCGAGCATCTTCTGCTCTTCGAGCGGGATACCGAGCTTTTCGTAGGTCTCGAGCAGCTTCGGATCGACCTCGTCGAGACTCTGCGGGCGGTC
>JAGQJP010000246.1 GCA_020430585.1 Myxococcales bacterium
GGGATCGCCGTCGAGCACGCCGAGGGCAATCGCGTCCTGGTGATCACGAGCTGTCGCCGCGTCGGTATCGCCTACCCCGACCGAGGGGGCACGTTCCAGTACTTTCCCCAGGTCGAGGTGATCGGGGCGATGTCGAAATTCAGCTGCGCCGTGCCGAGCGTCGACCGCCTCGCCGAGATCATGCGCAAGGCGCTGCGCATCGCCTTTGAAGGGCGCCCGGGCGTCGTCCACGTCGACGTCCCCGAGAGCATCATGAACGGCAGCTTCGATCTCGATCCGAGTTGGTTCCGCGCCCCCGAAAACTACCGCTCCCTCGAGCCTGTTCAACCCTCCGAGACGAGCATCAAGGCCGCCGCGCGGATGCTGCTCGAGGCCAAGCGCCCGATGCTGCATCTCGGCAGTGGGATCCTCCATGCCGGCGCCTCGGCGATCGCCCAGGAGGTCTCGACGCTGCTCCAGGCGCCGATCACCACGAGCTGGGCGGCGCGCGCCACCGTCGACGAGCGCAACCCGACGGTGATCCCGATGACCTTCCTCGACGCGGTCAACGACACGCGGCGCCAGGCCGACCTGGTCCTCGCCCTCGGCTCGCGCATCGGCGAGAGCGACTGGTGGGGCAAGCCGCCCTACTGGGGGAAAGTCGGCGAACAGCGCTGGATTCAGGTCGACATCGACGCCGAGCACCTCGGCAACATCCGCCCCGTCGAGCTCGCCGTGCGCGGTGACGTCAAGCTCTTCCTCGAGCGGCTCGCCAGCGAGCTGCGGCGCCAGGGGATCGAATCCCGAGACCTCTCCAAGCGCCGCGCCTTCGTGCGGGAGATGCGCAACGCCTGCGACGAGCGGCGCAAGACCCTCGACGAGCACCTCGAACACCGCGGTGTGCCGATGCACCCGGCCCACGTCGCGACGATCTGCCAGAAGGTCTTCGACGACGACGCGATCTTGGTGATCGACGGCGGGAACACGGCGATCTGGGCCCATTTCTTCCACGAGGTGCGCACGCCGAACACGATCATCACCACTCCGAAGATGGGGATGCTCGGCGCTGGCGTCTCGCAAGCGGTGGCGGCGAAGGCCGCTCATCCGGACAAGCAGGTCTACTGCATCATCGGCGACGGCGCGATGGGCTTCCACTCCCAGGAGATCGAGACGGCGATCCGCAACGGGTTGCACGTGACCTATCTCGTCTTGGCGGACAAGCAGTGGGGGATGGTCAAGATGAACCAACAGTTCATGCTCAAGCCGATCAAGACGCTGGTCTTCAAGGCCCTCGGTCCCGACGAGACGATCAACGCCGACCTCTGCGAGATCGAATGGGACGCCCTCGCCCGGGCGATGGGTGGCTACGGCGAACGCGTCGCCGACCCCGACGGTCTCGAGGGCGCGCTGCGGCGATGCCTCGCCGCCGAGCGTTGCTCGGTGATCCACGTCGACGTCGATCCGGTCAAGCACATGTGGGCCCCCGAGCTGCTGGCGTTCAAGGCGATGCACGAAGAACCCCAGGGCTGAGCGTGGCGCCGCGCAGAGCGCGAGCCCGAGCGAGGACGATGATGAAACGAACGAAACCACACGAGCCCGAAACGACGACGCCGGTCGCCGTCGGTCCGTCGCTCTTGATCACGGGCGGAGCAGGCTACCTCGGCCAGCTGCTGGTCGAGCGCCTGACCACCGAGCGCAAGCGCTTCGGCCGGATCGTCGCCTGCGACATCCGGGCGCCGCGCCGCCCCTATTCGACGGCGATCGAATTTCGCGCGCTCGACATCCGCGCACCCGAGATGCGGACGCTCATCCGCGACGGCGGCTTCGACGTCGTCGTCCATCTGGCGACCGTCGTCACCGCCCCCAAGGGCATGACCCGCGAGGAGATGCGATCGATCGACGTCGGCGGCACCGAGAACGTCCTGAAGGGATGCCTCGACGGTGGCGTCGGCAAGATCATCGTCACCTCGTCGGGTGCGGCGTACGGCTATCACGCCGACAACGCGCCGCTGTTGACCGAAGAGTGCCCGCTGCGGGGCAACGACGAGTTCCCGTACGCGCAACACAAGCGGATGGTCGAGGAGCTGCTCGCCCGCTACCGCGAGGCGCACCCGCAGCTGAAGCAGCTGATCCTTCGGCCGGGCACGATCCTCGGTCGCAATGTGAAAAACCCGATCACCGACCTGTTCGAGAAGCCCGTGATCGTCGGCGTCAAGGGTCAGGCGTCACCCTTCGTGATCATCTGGGACCAAGACGTCGTCGAGGTGCTGACCCAGGCGACCTTGCGCGACGTGACGGGTACCTTCAACCTCGCGGGCGACGGAGTGCTCACCCTCAAAGAGATCGCTTCACTATTGGGCAAGCGCTATATCGAGATCCCGATCAGTTGGATGCAACAGGGATTGCGCCTGCTTCAGAAGGCCGGATTGAGCCAGTACGGGCCCGAGCAGCTGAGCTTTCTACTCTACCGCCCCGTGTTGAGCAACGAGCGGCTCAAGCGCGCCTTTCGCTACACCCCCAAGCTCACCACGCGCCAGGTCTTCGAGCTCTACCGCGGCGGAGCGCTGAAACGGAGCGCCTGAGGCTCAACGCAGGATCGCGATCATCGCCTGCACGTCGTCGTCGAGCCGTCGCATCAGATCCCGGTCGAGCGCTGTGTCGTCAGCCCCCCGAGTCGACGGGGGAGTGGGCCGGTTCGGGTTGGTGTCGCTCGCGCGCCAGGGGCGGTTGCAGGGATTGGAACTCCACCAACCCGAACCAGATGAGAATCGTGCACAGTGTATAGACGGCCATCTGCTCGCTCGGCTCGAGATCACCGAGAGATTCGAGTAGTTGGCGGAAGGTCATCGCAGGTTTGAGCGAGCGCACGATGGCGCGCTCGTTGGGTGTCAGCTCGATCCCCACGACCTGCGGCGGGCGTAGGTCGATCACGCGGCGATCGAGGACTGGCGCCACGATCCCGCGGTGTTGATGCAACGTCAAGCGGCTGCGAGCCGCCGCGACGACCCGCTCGGCTACACTGCCGCCGCGATTGGTCGCATGCTGGACGCGGGTCTCGGGATTCTGGAAATAGGACCACGAGGCCTGTTTCCAGGTACAGATCTCGAAGAGCTTCTCGTCCATGTGCTCGGAGAGCAGGCGCCGCAGCGCCTCCTCGCTCAGCAGGCCACGACGGACGAGGACATCGCCGAGATGATCCGAGTTCGACGACTGCTGCTCGGCGAGGGCACCACGGATCGTCGCGTCGTCGAAGGCGCGGGTGCGGATCAGATAGCTGCCGAACAGCTCGTCCGTCAGATTGCTCGCGACCGAGACGGGTTGCCCGGCCTGGAGGAAGATCTCCTTGGTCACCGAGCCGCTGCTGACCTTCAGCTTGCCGCGCTCGCGGCGAGCCCCGAACTTCAGCAAGAGCTCGATGAACTCGCACCCGACGAAGCGGCCGCGGTCGACGGGCGCCGACGAGTCCACCGATTCTTCGGGAAACAGGTGAGTCAAGAACGGAATCTCCGTCAGCGGACGCCAGAAGTTCTCGTCGTTCACGCTCACGGGGTCGCCAGCCCGCACGTTGCGAAAGCGGATCAGGCGCAGCAAGTTTTGGTAATTCACAGGCCCATAGGGGCGCCCCTGAGGGTCGCGCAGGTAGTAGTGGTAGTGCTGGTAGCTCGGCCGACTCCCCGTTCCGCTGACCGAGCGCAGCCCCGTCAGTGTATGGCCACCGACCCCGGCCGCGCTCGGCTGCGATCGCGATTCGCGCATCAATCGTGGCTCGCCGCGTCCCTCGTAGACGTAGACCAGAAACTCCTGCACGTCCTCTTCCCCGACGTGCCAGCCGCTCTCGCGTAGATTCGCCGAGATTCCATCCATCAACGCGCGAGCAGTCGAATAGCGGTCTTGCGGCTCGCGGGCGAGGGCGCGCTCGAGGACCGGCCGCACGCTCGGCGGGATTTCGAGCTCCCGCATCACCTCGGCGGGGTTGACGTCGCGAATCGCCAGCAGCGTCTCGAGCTCGTTGTCGCGGTTGAAGAGGCGTCGTCCCGCGATCACCTCGGTCAACACGACCCCGAGCGAGAAGACATCGGTCGCGGGCGTGACCGGACGGGTCATGATCTGCTCGGGCGACATGTAGCCGAGCTTGCCTTTGAGCGTACCGACGCGGGTGTGATGGTCGTGGATGCTCGCCTTGGCGATGCCGAAGTCCATGATCTTGACCGAGCCGTTGTCGCTCAGGATGATGTTGCTCGGGCTGACGTCTCGATGAATGATGTTGAGGGGTTTGCGGTCGAGCCCCCGAGCGGTGTGGGCGAACTGCAGCCCCTTGGCCACCTCGCGCGCGATGTGGAGCGCCAGCGGCAGAGGGACCCGGACCCCACTCTTGTGGGCCTTGCGCAAGACCTTCTTGAGATCGGGCCCGGGAACCCACTCCATCACGATGCAGTGCTGACCGTCGATCTGGCACAGCTCGTAGATCTGAACGATGTTGGGGTGCTGCAAGCCGGCGCTCAGCTTCGCCTCGCTGATGAACATCGAGATGAACTCGTCGTCCCTCGACAAGATCGGAAGGATGCGTTTGATCACGCAGATCTTCTCGAAGCCGTCCACGCCCGTGGCTTTGGCCCGAAAGATCTCTGCCATTCCGCCGCTTCCGATGCGCTCGAGAATCTCGAAGCGCCCGAACTGGGTGCCAGTGCTCATCGGTCCCCCTTTGGTCGCGCGACGACCGAGCTCCTACTGCATCCGCGCGATCCACCGCGAGGCGCTTCGTCCGTCACGAACGGAGCTGTGTGATCATCTTCTCGGCTTCCGCCTTGGCTACGTTCGAGACGACGGACTCGCGCATCCCCACGCGCGCCAGACAATTGATGTAGCCGTCGGTGTAGCACTCGGCGACGATCCCGCCGATCACCGAGGTGACGCGGTGGAAGGCGAGGTAGACCGTCTGGGCCTGGTCCGGATTCATCGTCGAGAGACAGCGGCTGAGGAATTCGGCCTGCATGCAGCTCATCATCCCCAGAAAGTAGAGGTTCTTCACGCCACGGATAATGTGACGCAGGCCGATCACGTACTGGTTGGTCCAGGTCAACTCGTCATAGTCACCCGAGAGAATCCCCTCCATCCACTTGCTCAGGGTGGAAGCCAGGCGATCGCGATCGCCCTGCTCGACGAGCGCCGAGGTCGGCGACGACGAGAAGACGCGGTCGTAGAAGACCTTGACGAGATCGGGGACCCAGGGCCGAATCGTCGATGCGTTCTGCCGCAGTACGTTCCAATCGGCTTGCGAGTATGCGTTCAGCTCGGCAAAATTCGCCGCATACGTGTCGATTTGCTCTTTTAGAGACATGCTCATCCTCCCCTCACGTGGAGCCCCCGCAAAGCGGTCCGTCTTGTCGCGGATCTCGGCTCCAGTCGTCGGCGTTGTGGTTTCGTTCCTCTTTTCCCGCGGCTGGCCGACCCGTTCGGCTGCGCTGCGGTGGTCGGGTCGCGAAACGGAAGCAAGCGCCTGCTCCAGTGTCGCACCGACCGTTTCCAGCCCTTGCATCGCACGGTCGACCTCGCCGATCATCCGCTGGCGTTCCGCCGCTGGCGTGAACCGCGGTCGTGCGTCGGGGTCGAAGGCAAAGGCGACCAGCGGCTTCAAGACCGTCTGCGCGTCTCGAAGCTCGGTCAGAGCGGCGCGGAGCAGCGCCGATCGATCCCGATCGTCACCCGCTGACGTTCGCCCGGTCGCGTGTTGCTCCGACTGCGGCGCTTTCTCGCGCGTCATCTCCACCGCCAGCATGTTCGGTCGTCAACTCACCGTGCAACAAAGAGTCCGGCTACAGCACTCGCTCGAAATCCGGCGACATCTTCTTCACGTTGTACCGCACGTTCCCGAGGTTCGCCGCCGTGTCGGCGACCACGGCGAGAATCGCCTCGGCCCCCAACGTCGACAGGACGATCGTCCCCGACGCATACTCGAGCAGCACCTGGCGCAGCCCGCCGACACGAAGCTCCGTCCCCATCACTTCGGACGAACCGAGGGCCGTCGCCACGATCGCGCCCAGCGCCTCGGCGTCGTTTCCGCTTCCCGCCGAATCGATCACGAAACCATCGCGACCCACGACGATCGCGGTGTTGATCCCATCGACCTTCGTCAATCCCCCCAACAACTGCTTGAGATTCGCCATCTGAAAAACCCCCATACCTTTGGTCGACACCCGCTCAACCACACCCCGGGCTTGCGGGGCGCCGACTACCCCAACTCGTGTTCGATTCGATCAGCCACTCGGCCGACCAGCACAGAAGCTGCCCCAAGCGACAGCGAGGCGCTCACGGCGCCGAGAATGACCCGTGTTCCGCGACGCATCCCGACGTGGACCGCGTCGTCACGCTCGACGATGAATCGACGCCAACTCGGTCCCGAGCGCCGCAGCGCGCCCAGCAGCGAGAGCGTGGCCGCCCGCTCGTTCGCCGGCAGCTCGCCGTGGCTCGCCACGAGGCAGAACCGCTCGAGATCGAAACAGATGAGCCAGTTCAGCTCGTCGCGCTCGCTCGCATGCCGCGCGACGGCGGCCTGCAACGCGTCGTCGATCGCCGTCTCGAGCTCGAGGGAGGGCGGCACCTCGCTCTGGCTCTCCCGAGGCGTCGGCCCGTCTCGACCGTCGGCGAGACGCTTGTGCTCGATCGCCCGCAACAGCAGATCCTCGAGCTCGCCATCGAGCGTCCGCGCCGCGTTCTGTTGCCCCAGATGGAGCTCGTATTCGCCCTCGCGCCAGTCGAGGATCGCCGCCAGCGCGTCGATCCCGCCCGCATCACCGAGGTTGGCGCCGATCAGCGCCCCACGGCGGTAGTGAAGAACCGCGACGTGGCGCTCATGGCGCAAGATCAGATCTCCCGTCTTGCCGCCGCGAGCGGGCCAAGCCAACGTCTCCATCAGTCCTCGCTCGTTCAGGTCTCCGTGAATCTCCATCGAGTGCGCCTACGGTTCGAACCTCTCCACGACGCGATGCGCCACCGCACGAATCGTCTCCACCACTCCGAGCCCCTCCGACGCCGTCGCTTCGAACCGTGGACAGCCACCCAGCCCGAAGCGCGACTCGACGACGCCGAGCTCCACGGGCTTCGGACAATCCCGCTTGTTGTACTGCACGACCAGCGGATCGTGTCCGACGTGCCAGCCCGAATCGACGAGCATCGAGAGGGTCTGGCGAAAGGACTGCAGGTTCTCGGGCAACCGCTGGACCTGCGAGTCGACCACGAAGACGATCCCGTCCGCCCCGCGCAGGAGAACGCGACGCGTCGCCTGGTAGTGGTGCTGTCCCGGTACGGAATAGAGGTTGAACCGCAGCCGAAACGGCCAACCATCGACGATCGTCAGCGGCAGAAAGTCGAAGAACACCGTCCGGTCGTCGGCATTGTCGAGGGTCACGAGCTCTCGCGAGCGCCCCTTCAACATCCGATGGAGCTGCACGATATTCGTCGTCTTGCCCCCCATCCCAACGCCGCAGTACACCAACTTGAAGACCACTTCGCCCGTACCGCGGTGAATGAACGGCATCCTCATCGACCTCCGCTGAAGAGCTCATCGACCGCGCGGAGCGCCTGGTCCTTGAACTCTGGGTCCTCGAGCGGCTCGATGTTGACGGCGATCCGGTTGAACCGCGCCAGCGCCCGCTTCAGCGAGGGGTGGCCTTTGCGAATCGTCAGGCGAACCATCCCGAGCCGCGACGGATCGTCGAGCACCGCGATCAGCAAGGTGTCGCTATCGATCGCCGAGAGGTGGAGGAAACGCCCCTCCCCCTCGTGCAGTAGCGTCTTGAACTCGTTTTCGCCAATCAGCCGCGCGATCTCCTGCGACGCGGCGTAGAGACCCGCGCTCAACGCCGAGAGCGCGGTCAAGCTGACGCCCGTGAAGTCCCCGCTCTCGGCGAGCAGATTTCCGTCGGCGGTGACGACCATGATCGCGACGAGCCCAGCCTTCTGCCGGATCGCGAGAATCGCTGAATGAAGCGCATTCCGCGGAGTCTCCATCGAAATCGATGGCGACGTGGTGCTGTCGAAGTCATGGTCCATCGCAACCGCCGCCTCGTAGCGAGCAACGCTCGCGTGGCCAGCCCCCACCGTCTCGGGATTTTTGAAAGCGTAGGGTGAGGGTAGTACAGTTCGTCTCGAGGTTGCTTTGGCAAATCGCAAATCCCGACTTGACATTTGTCAACAAAGCTCCGCCCGTTGTGTCTTATCATGTTTCAGGGGTGCGGTTTTTCGTCTCACAAACTCCGACGACGACAGCGAGGACAGCGCCGAACGTGACCAGCCGCGGGAAACCAAACGGAGAGGGCTGCCCGGATTGCGCCCGCGATTGCATCGGAAAACACAATCTCATCTGGGCCAACCTCTCTCCCGGCGAGCAGCATCTGTTCAATGAGATCCGGATTCCCATGAGCTTCAAACGGCGACAGATCGTCATTCATCAAGGGGGGTTCTCGAGCGGTGTCCACTGCGTCCTCAGCGGTGTGCTGGCGCAACGCTTGACCGATCCCCAAGGAAATACCGTGTTGACGAGGGTTCGCACGCGCAGCGCCCTGATCGGTCTGGACAGTGTGGTCCTGGACGAAGCGCATCACGTGTCGACCGAAGCGCTCACCGACACCAGCACCTGTTTCATCCCGAAGGATGCGCTGATGTGGTTCTACCAGGCCAACGAGCGCTTCGCCCGCTCACTGACCCAGGAGCTGGCGCGAGAGGTGAGACACTTCGAAACCCAGCGTCTGATCGCGTCGTTCCAGATCCGCACGCGCGTGCTCCAATTTCTCTACGATGTCGCCGACGAGTTCGGTGATTACAACGACGAGGGACAGCTCGTCATCTCGTTACCGCTCTCGCGCCAGGACATCGCCTCGTACATGGGTGTGCGACACGAGAGCATTACGCGCACGATTCGCGACCTGGCGCGGGATGGCATCGCCATCTTCCACAAGCGGGAGGTGACGATCGACGATATCGACCGACTGCTCGACGAGATCGAAGGAGAGCCGTTTTGAATCGATTGATCGCACGATGGGCGCCGATCTGCCGACGGGACTCGGTCGAGGTCGAGCGTATTCTAGCGTCTGAGGACATCTGGCTGGTGCCGATCGATGGGGGCGCCGTGTCCGGCGCATCGACGGACATCGTCCTCCTTACGGCCTGCGAGCGCTGTCAATGCTGCCCCGAGCTGATCGAACAGGTCCGCAGGGCCCATCCGACGGCGCGAATCTACTCGATCACGGATCAGCCTCTGACTGGCGAGAACCGCGACCTCGTCGACGTCGAGATCAGCGGCCCCGACTCGCTGGAGCAGCTGCGCCAATCGCTACGGGAGATGCGGGCGACCCTTGATCGACGACGACCGCCACGCCGCGAGCAGCACTCGCTCGATGCGTCGTTCTCTCACCAGGCCAACGAGCGCCTCCACGAAGCGATCTCGGCGCTCGCCGAGCTGCGCGAGCAGGTTGGCCGATTCGTCGGCGCGGGACAGCCGACGATCGAGATCACCCGCTCCCTGGACGTGCTCGAGAGGTCCTGCGCCGGACTTCGACGTCTGCTCGGCTACGCCGAGTCGACCGACAAGACGTCCCGCGTCATGGGCGAGAACGAGGCGAATCTCGCCGACTGCGTTCGTCGAGCCTTGACACTCGCCGCCCCACGGATTCCCTACGATGTCAGCATCAAGACGATGTTGAACCAGACGCCGCCGGTCCGCGGAAAAGAGGCCTGGGTCGGGCAGCTCGCGCTGGGTTTCGTCTTGCTCGCCCTCGACTCGGTCAAGGCCGACGAGAGCCGACGAGGGAAGATCGAGATTCGCACCCACTTCGACAGCGATCAGGCGATGGTCGTGCTCGAGTTGA
>JAGQJP010000247.1 GCA_020430585.1 Myxococcales bacterium
CCTCGAGGACCAGACCACGTCCCGCGTCGCTGGCGACCTCGTCGGTGAGATAGCGCTTCTGTTCCTCGAGCTGTGCTTGAAGCTCCTCGATACGGTTCGCGTTGGACGCGGCGGCGAGGGCGAGTCCGATGATCTGCGCGTGGACGGCGCCGATGTCGACGTGGTGCGCCTCGAATCGCTCGTCGCGAGCCCGGTCGAGGGTCAACAGGCCGAGCCGCTCCCCGGCGATCACGATCGGGATCAGCAATGCCGAGCGCTCGTCCGGCAGCTCGAAGAGGCGGCGGTAGAGGCGATCGTCGTCGGCGTCCTCGTCGTCCCAGATCGTCGGCCGCCCACCATCGAGAACCGACCGCAGACCCGGGAGCTCATCGAGCGGCAGACGCAATCCCTGGAAGCGGTCCTGGGCCGAGCGACCGTGGACGGCGCGCACGAGGAGCGCACCACCGACGAGCTCGGACATCGTCGACAGCTCGTGGGGGATCGCTTCGGCCAAAGCGGCCAGGGTACGCTGGATCGTCTCTCCGACCTTGTCGATCTGGATCGCCGCTCCCGTCACATCCCGCAGCGATGTCGCCAGTCGGTGCAGCTCGTGGTTCATCTGCCACGCCTCAACGAAATATCGGTGCACATCAGCGTTCATCGTAGGGCTGCGAGCGGAAAAAGTAAAGCAGACCCCGACGTCCAGGACGGAGATCGGGGTCTTTCCGCGAGCCGTCGTGTGGCTCTTTGGGTGGTCGCGGGCCGCAGGGGGAGTGCGACCCGGTGGGTGCGGCGCTCTATTTGGAGTCGCCGTATCGGACACCGCGGTCACCCGTTTGCCGGAGGATCGTTACCATGTTGAACTTCGAGGTCTTGAACGTGCCGGTCTGCCCCGTGGGGACGAGATAGGCGTCGACGACGGTCCCGCGGCGCAGGCGCTCGGTGCTGATCCAACGGACCGGGTCCTTCGGCGAGACATACGCATCGGGCTGTTTGCACCTGATGCCGAAGATGATCTCCTTGAGCCGACGCCACTCGGAGTTCACCGTCTTTTCGACGCGCAGAACCCTACCGCGGACGTTGCAAACCCCCAGCGCCAGCTTCGGCTTCTTGATCCGTTCGATCTTCACGACGGCGTGGAACGGGCTCTTCTTCCTGATCTTGGTGTACACCTCGTTCATCACGCTCCCCGCCTCGGCGGTGGGGGCGGCGGCGAACATCACCGCGGTGGCGAACGCGATTGTAAATAGCAGGCGTTTCATCATTTTCCTCCTGGATCCGTTGATCTTCCAGCTTGCACCCGATCGTGGCATGCAAGAGGCGTTCCGACGGATCGACGGCGGCGCGCGCATGCCCCGCCACGTCCCGCCCTGGCAGGCGCGTCAACCGCTTGATTTTGACCGCATTTTGTGGCGTAATCGCAGGGCATTTCGCCTCGCGGAGAGACCGGGCCGTGTGGTACCTCAGCGTCGAACAGCGTGACGGCGGGCAGAAGCAGATCGTCCTCAGCGGGCAGGAGGTCACGATCGGGCGCGACGACGACAACGACGTCGTGATCGATTCGACATCGGTCTCGCGCCTACACGCCAAGCTCTTCTGGAACCAGCACGACGACAGCTGGACCTTCACCGACATGGGATCGCGCAACGGCTCGTCGATCGACGGTGAGGTAGTCCCCCCATCGGGCTCTCGCGTCCTGCGCACGGGTCAGCGCGTGAAGGTCGGGCGGGTCGCCTTGCGCATCGAGTTCGCGCCGAACATCGACGAACCCGACGACCCCGACGACACGACGGAGATCGGGCAGAGCCCCATCAGCACGCTCGCCCCCCAGACGGTGAGCATCTCGAAGGGTCGGCGTCGCGAACGGAACGCTCGCCGATTCCTGGGTAGCGCGATCGCCATCACCGCGGCCTACGCGGTCGCCAACACCTACGTCATTCGCTCCTCGAGCGGCCGACCGTGGATGAACCCGGTGATGTACGTGGCGGGCCTCCTGATGCTCGTTGCGGGGTTGGGGCTCGTCCTCTGGTGCGGCTTCTCGATGCGAACCGTAGGCCTGACGCTGCGCCGCTGGAGAGTCGCGATCAAGGAGAGCCTGATCATCTCGGCGGCGCTCGTCCTCATCGCCGCGCTCTCGAAGGTGCTGCTTCTGCAAACCGGAGCTATCCGTGACGACACCTTCCTCCACAATGCCCGCACGCATCTGTCCCTCGTCGGTCTCGCGATCTACATCGTCTCGGCGTTCATCCAGGAGTTCGTCGCCCGCGGGATCATGGTCAGCGGGATCGAAGAGGTCTACGAGGGCAAGTACGACACCCTTGTCGCCGTCGTGCTCTCGTCGTTGCTCTTCGGGGTGATCCACCTCTTCATCTCGCTCACCTTCTTTCTCGTCACCTTCCTCGCGGGGATCGTCTTCGCCTCGATCTTCGTGCGCCACCGCAGCTTGATCGGTGTCACGATCGTGCATTTCGTCGGCGGTCTGAGCGTGATGACCCTCTTCGAGCCCTGGATTCTACGCTGAAGGACGCCGCCGGTGACCTTGACCTCGGCCGGACCGGCGTTCTATAGTGAGGCCGTCTCGGCGCCGTCGACCGTCGCCTGGATCGAGAGCAGACCGGAGGACCGTGATGACCGCACCCAACGAGACCTACATCTTCAAAGCCAGCGACAAGGGCTTCTTTCGGACCCAGTTCTCTCCTGCGGGGGAGCTAATCGTAGCGCGGATCGTCAGCGTGCTGCCGATCGTCAGCAGCGAGGCGCTGCAAAGCGGCGGTGTGAGCTGGCCAGCCGTGACGCTGGCGACGATTCGGGGCTGTCGACTCACGCGTTCGCGCCTCTTCGACGACCTGAGGCTGACGATCTCGTCCGTCGAGGCGAGCGGGCCGCGTGAGACGGTGATCGAGTCGCGTGCCGCCGATCTTTCGTTCCACTCGTTCGTTGCGGAGCTCCGTCAGCGGTTGACGGCGCCGATTCGGCTCGAGGACGAGGTCTACCGCGACGACTTCGCCGACCGCCAGCGCGCCCGATGGTACGGCACGGGCGCGGGCAACGCCGAGCACGTCACGAAGCGCTCGGTGATCCTCGTGCGCTGGTGGTTTCTGTTCGCCTTCAGCCTCGCGCTGCCGCCGCTCGCCGTAGCGATGTGGTGTTATTGCTGGTGGTTGACCCTGCGGCGCTTCCGACTGGTCACCGACGACAAGGGTCTCGTGGCGCGCTACCGCTTCCGCAATCGGCGCTGCCGTTGGGATGAAATCGAGCGCGTGACCGTGACCGAGGTGGCGGTGGTCGGTAGCCGATATCTCTACCTCGAGGTGATCACGCCAGAGGAGCGCTTGCCGCTGCCGATGTCGGGCCTCGACGGAACCGCGCTGATCGCCGAGCTAACGGCGCGCGGCGTCGCGACGTCGCCGGCGCTCGAAATCGGCGCCGCTACTTCGTATAGAAGTTGTAGTGAACGTCACGCTTTTTCTTCCGCGAGCGCAGCTTGAGCCCCTGAACGTTGTCGGCGTCGAACAGATGCTTCTCGTCGCCCTTGGTGGCCAGCGTCCGCCGGACTTTGGCGCTCTCGGCGAGCTTGATGAAGCGCACGGCGTCCGAGAGCGGCACCTTCGCTGCACGAGCATTGGTCAGTGAGAGGGCCTCGACGAGGTACGAGCGAACCACCTTGTCGCGAATGCGGCCAAAGAGCGCGGGCGAGTAGAAGACGTCGACGGCTTTCACCTTCCCGTTGATCGCGACGATCACGCCAGCGACGCCGCTCACGCGTCGCAACGCCGCGCTCAGGCGGGCGAGCCTCGGTGCGAGCTCTTTCTGCAGCCGTCGGCTGCGCAACACGCCCTGATACGTGTCGGTGTTGCTCGTCGTCTTCATCAACGCGTTCTTCCGGTTCACCTCGTGCCAGACCTGGCCCTGATTCGAGAACATCGCTTTCGAGCGCAGATTCAAGTCGACCAGTTGCTGGCTGCTTCGGAAGCTATAGCTCTTCCCGGACCAGCGCCCCTTCTCGACGCAGAAGACGGGGACCGCGACGTCCTCGCTGTGGGGCGGGATCAGAACGTCCTTCTGTACGACGCGGTCCTGTTTGCCGCCGACGATCACCTCTCCGCCCATGATGAAGAGCTCGCGGTCGGATCGATTGGTCACCAGGACCCGGTTGACGCGACCGACGCTCGTCGTCTGAAACTGGCGGCCGCTGTTCGTCTGCACCTGCCGCACGGTGTTCGACCCGACCTCGCGCACCGTCACCAGACCCGCGCTGATCCCCTGTTCGAGCAAGAGGAAGCCCTTACCCGCTGGCACGCGTGACTTCGAGACCACGGGAAACAGCGTCAGATTTCCCACGCGGACGGGGCTCGCGATCTTGTAGGTCGTGAAAAAACTCGCCTCGGCTGCGGCGGGCACCCAGCACCAAAGACAGAGCACCAGGGCGAGGGCGACGCGGCGTCCCCTGCGATGCGTTACGTGACTCGACATTCCATCCTCCAAGGTTGACGGTTGTTCTCCAGCACTCACAACGTCTCGGATGGACAGAAGGTCTGTAAGAAGTTTGTAAGTTGAGCCGCAGGCGACCCCGCTCTCGTCGGCCGGCGCTCGGTCGGCTCAAGGCCCCCCCACGGCGAAGGGCCCTCCGGTGCGGAACTTGTTCGTCTGCTCCTTGGTCGCGCCCGGGATGAAGTAGTGCTTGTTCATCATCGAGCCGTAGAGGACGGGCGACTTGTTGAGGTGCTGCTGGTAGAAGGCAGCGAAGGTGGGGCTCTTCTCCCAATCGTGGAACTCGGCGGCGTCGCTGGTCGACATCACCACGGGATGGCCGAAGGCCCCGATCGAGAAGCGTACGACGTAGGGCTTGACGACCTGCTGGCCCGCGGGGAGGAGCGACTTGAGCGCCTCGACCTGACCCGAGCCGAGCTCGAAGGTGTTCGTCGACCCGGAACCGGGTTCGAACGCGCTCTCTCCCTTGCGCTGTCCGAGGTGCGGTTTCAAGGCCCGAATCGCTTCGGCGTCGTGGATTTCGAGGTAGC
>JAGQJP010000248.1 GCA_020430585.1 Myxococcales bacterium
ATCGCGTGATCCAGGCGCGCAGCTTCTCGAAGGCCTACGGGATGGCGGGCAACCGCGTGGGGCACCTGGTCGGCCCCGTCGAGGCGATCGAGCGCATCTCGCGGCTGGCGACCTACATCGTCTACGGGGCGTGTCGGGGCGCCCAGCGCGCCGCCCACCGAGCCCTCCGTGGCGGCGCCGAGTGGCTCGCGTCGACCCGCGAGAGCTATCGGGCGATCGGAGTCGAGACGGCGTCCTACTTGGGGATTGAGCCACCGCAGGGCGGAACGTTCCACTTCTTCGACGTCTCGGGCGATGTCGGTCCTGGCGGCGTGGCGGCGCTCCTCGAACGCTGCGTCGAGAACGGCCTGCTCGTGGCGCCCGGCGCTAGCTTCGGTGCGGCCTACAGCGACTACCTACGCGTCTGTTTCACCTGCTCGCCGCCCGACGTCGTGCGGGCTGGAATCGAGACCCTCGCGCGCTGCCTCGGACGCTGAGCGCCGCCCGCGCTGGCCTCTCTCAGAAGCTGTAGGCCAGGTGTCCCGCGACGCCGTTCGGTAGAGGGGTAATCCCAAAGCTGAAGCGCCGCCGCGATTGCTCGAAGACATCCTGATTGTAGGCGCGAACGGCGGAGAAGAGCCGACTGTTCGAGAGACCGATCAGGATCGACCCGGTCAGCCCGACGGCGGCACCGACGCCGAGAAGGATCCAGGCGAGGGGCTTCACGCTGCGAACCCCCGTGCGCCCCTTGTCGATCACGGCCTTGGCGTCGGCCGCGAGGAGGATCACGTCGGCCAGCAGCGTCGCGATGCCAGCGGTGGCCAAGACGGCGCCCGAGATCTTGAAGTCCATGTACGCCTTACCGAGAGCGATCGCCTTGGGCGAGCCGCGAAAGACGATGTCGTACTTGTGGCCGAAGAAGCCGAGGTCCAGCTCCTTTCCCCCACGGCTCAAGACGACGCCGCGAAAGAGGCTGAACTCGGCGGTGATCAACTCCTGCTCGACGAAGTTCAGCGCGTCCTTCGACGACGGTCCGTGAGCTCGCGCGGTGCTCGTGAGAAGGCTCAGAGTCAACAACAACGGCAACAGCAATCGGACGGTACGCATGAAACACCTCTCTTGGGTTGACGGTCGTCCCGCGGGCACGATCGAACGCGTGCCACGCGACCGAAGGAGTGATGGTAGTCAGCTGACGTGATCTCTGCAAGCCGGAACGAGCGACCTCAGATCCATTTCTTGCGCCGGAAGAAGAGGACCATCCCGGCGGCGGTGAGGCAGAGCACAATCCAGACCGCCGGGTAGCCGTAGCGCCACTCGAGCTCGGGCATCGCCTTGAAGTTCATCCCGTAGAGCCCGACGATGAATGTCAACGGCATGAACACCGTCGCCACGATCGTCAACACCTTGACGACCTGGTTCTGGCGATACTCGGCGCTCGAGAGGTAGATCTCGACCATCCCCGCGAGGACATCGCGGTAGGACTCGATCACGTCGATCACGTGGATCGCGTGGTCGTAGACGTCGCGGAAGAAGATCGGCGTGTGCTCGTCGATCAGCTCGCTCTCTTCCCGCATCAGCCGCCCGAGCACTTCTCGCAGTGGCCAGATCCCTTTGCGCAGCAGGATCAGCTCCTGGCGCAGGGTGTAGATCGTGGGCAACAAGCCAGGCTCGGGCTCGGCGAAGAGCTGGGTCTCGATGTTCTCCATCCGTGTGCCAAAGTCGTCGAGGATCTCGAAGTAGCTGTCGACGACGACGTCGAGGAGGCTGTGGGTGATGTAGTCGGCGCCACGCTGACGAATCTTGCCTTTTCCCTGCTGCAGGCGTTGGCGAATCGGATCGAACTGCAGGTTGTGGCGCTCCTGAAACGAGAGCACCGTGCTGCGCTTGAGGACGATGCTGAGCTGCTCGCTCGAGAGCTCCTGATTCTTCGGGTCGCGGGCGAAGATCCGCGCGACGACGAAGAAGGCGTCAGGGTAGTCTTCGACCTTCGGGCGCTGGTCGGTGTTGAGGATGTCCTCGATCACCAGCGGGTGTAGCTCGAAGCGCTGGCCGAGCTCCTTGATCGCCTGCGGCTCGTGGACGCCGAAGACGTGGATCCAGTTCACCTTTGCCTCGCTCGGCGCCGGCTTGATCGCGGCGAGATCGGTCGGTGTCACCACCTCGCAGGTCTCGCCGTCGAAGACGTGGATCTCGCTCGCGATCGGCTCGGTCGACGCCGTGCCCACGTGGACCGCTGCTCCCGGGGCCTTTCCGAGCTTTTCCTTGCGGTTCTTGAGCAGGCGCCGCATCGCGGTCTGTTTGGCTGGAGTGTTCTTCATCGCGCTCTCTCCTTTTCGGCGTTCAGACTGGCGATTCCTTCTCGGCGCTCGACGCACCCGACGCCGACGGGGTGTCGCCGGACTCGGCGGGACCCAGCCGCAGGACGCGGTCCGAGGTGGCGAAGCGGAAGCCGTGCTTGTCGAGCGCCTTCTTCACCGCCGTGGCGAAGGTGACCTTGTAGGTCAAGAACTTGTCGCGGGCGGTCCAGGTGCAGATCTGCACGCGAATTCCGATGTCGCTGAAGCCGACGAACTTGAAGAGCGGGCGCGGCTCTTCCAGGGTCGTCGCCTGCGTTTCGGAGACCTCGAGGAGCACCTCTTTGAGCCGCGTCAGGTCGGTGTCGAAGTCGAGCTGAAGGTCGAGGTCGAAGCGCCGGATTTCGTAGCGCGTCAGCGTCGTCACCTGTGCGCGGAGCATCACGTCGTTGGGGATACGGACGTGCAGATTGTCCTGGGTGCGCAGCTTCACCGCCACCAGATCGATCGCCAGCACCTCGCCCGTCGTCTTGTCGGTCTGGATCGTGTCGCCAATGTTGAAGGGGCGCTCGGCGACGAGAAAGAGCCCGGCGACGAGGTTCGCCACCGCCGCCCGTGCGGCGAAGCCGAGCGTGACGGTCAAGATCCCCGCCGCCCCGATCAAGAAGGTGAATTTGAAGCCGATCTGGTTCAACGCGAGGAACCACAGCAGCCCGAGGAAGAAGTAGTAGCCGAACCCCGCGAAGACGTGGGCTCGCGTCTCGCCGATGTAACTCGACATCGCGCGCTTGAAGCCCTGTCGGGTCGCGCGGCCGATGACCCAGCCGACGATCAGGATCCCGAGCGCCTTGAGCACGGGAAAGACGTGGTTGGTCGCCAAGAACTCGACCCAGTCGCGCCACTCAATCATGGAACAACCCCCGATAGAGGAACATCTTTACCGTGTCGACGAGTCGAAGCCCGGTCGGGTCGCGGGGAGCGCTGATCCGCTCCCAGGGGCCGTGAGTGTCGGGCGGGTGCTCGCCGATCTTGATCTCGGTGGTCTGCGCTTCGCCGAGGGTCAGCTGCAATGTCGGTGTCCAGAGCTGATGTTTCGTGTTGGCGAAGAGCGGCAGGTGGGTTACCGGGATCTTGATCCGATCGAAGGCGAGCGTCGTCGCGCTGTGATTGTGAAGGACGATCGGCGTCGTCGCTCGATGGGGCCGGAATTTGATCCCGTCGATCTGCGTGCGCGCCTGGGTGCGACTGGCGTAGCAGAACTCGCCCTCGGTCATCGATGCGCCGAACCAGGTGTCCGAGGGGCGGTACATCGGCATCTCCGTCACCATCGGGCGCGCGTTCGGATCGGCGACCTTCACCGCGGTGTAGATTCGGAGCCAAAGCGGCGTCGAGAGAAAGAGCGTCATGGTCTCGCGGCTCAACAGATACGTCGCCGTCGTCGGCCGGCTGATCACCGGGCGGTCCGCCAGAATCGGACGTAGCTCGAGCTTCTGTCGAGTCTCGCCGAGCATGTAGCGCGACCACTCGAGCTTCGGGTCGAGCTCGCCTGGGGGCACGTCCGCGCTCATCATTCGCGCGTCTGCCAGCGGGTCGCCCTTGTTCGAGTAGGCGATGCGCAGCTCGTTTTCCCGGGTGTCGATGAACAGGTCCAGCGAGCCGAGCTGCCAGTGTGCGACGGTCTGCGGCGCCAGGTTCTGTTCGCCCCACCAGCGGAAGCTACCGTTCGTTTCGTTCATCGGCTCCTCAGCGACTCCAGCCTGCCTTCGCCTCGATCAGGTCGAGGATTCGATCGGCGATCGGCGTTTGCGTGACGGTTTGGATGTTCTCGAGCCCCGGCGACGAGTTGACTTCGATCAACAGCGGGCCGTCGGGCCCGAGGAGCAGGTCGACGCCGGCGATCTGCAGATCGAGGATCTCGACCGAACGCTCGGCCACCGTGCGCAGCTCGTCGGTCAACTCCACCACGGTCCCCTGGCCGCCGCGATGAATGTTCGAGCGAAACTCGTCGCGGCTCGCCTGGCGCCTCATCGCCGCCACGGCCTTTCCGTCGATCACGAAGACCCGCACGTCGGTCCCCGCGGCCTCGGTGACGAACTGTTGTAACAGCAGTCGATGCTCGTAGCCCGCGACGGCGTCGCGAATCGAGCGCAACGAGCGGAGGGACTCGGCGAGGATCACGCCGGTCCCCTGGGTGCTCAGGGGAAACTTGACGATCCACGGTGGCCCGGGTATCAGCTCGGCGATGCGATCGCTCGGAAAGTCCGGCCCGAGGAGCGCGGTCGTCGGCATCGGGATGTTGTGGTTGGCGAGCAGCTGGAAGCAGGTCACCTTGTCGCGACAACGGCGCACCGACGTCGGACGGTTGACACACGGTATGTCCATCAGCTGCAGCTGGCGCAGGGTGTCCATCGCGGCGATCGGCGCCGAGCTGCCGAGCCGCGTCAGCACCGCGTCGGGCGGGCCGTCGCCGAGCGATGGGTCGGGGACCAGCGAGAGGCCGCCCTCTTTTGTGCGAATCATCAGGTTCAACCGCGCCGGATCGACGAGCAGCGTGCGATAGGCGCGCTTCTTTGCCGCGTCGAGCACGATCCGGTTGCCCGGCGAGTCTCGGAGGTGCGAGAGGAGCCAGAGCGTCTTCATTGCTCATCTCGATTGCCATCGGCGCTGGCGCTCGTTCCGGTAGCGCCCAGGGCCTCGGGCTCGCCGAGCTGGCCGAGATGACAGAAGCGGGTGCCTTGAATCGCCACCGGATACTGCGCCTTGCCGATCACGATCCCATCGTACGGCGCGGTGAACTGCATCAACTCATAGCCGAAGGGATCGAGCGTTCGCGCCAAGAGCTGCCTCTTCTCGATCCGGTCGGCGAGGTCGAAGCGAATGTCGAGCAGGCCGCCGCTCGTAGTTCGCAGCCAGCGAGACGTCTTACAGACGACGGGCACCCGCGTCAGCTCGACTTCTCCGCGCACGAGGCCGAGGTCGATCAAGATGTTGCGCAGACCGGTCTCACCCTCGTAGATGATCCGCCCCTGAAACACGCTGGGATTGCCCGCCTCGACGGTAATCGACGGAATTCCCCGTTGCCGGGCGGTGTTGCGCAGCGTGCCGTCACCCCCTGCGATGTGCAGGATGATCTCGGGGTTCATCAGCTCGGCCATCCGTCGCGCCGTCTGATCGTGCCAGTCGACCCGGACGTACATCGTGTTCAAGCGTCCGGCGCTGGCGGTGTGGATGTCGATCAGATACTGGCAGGGGCCGAGGAAGACCGTCGAGAAGGCGCGGGCATATTGTTCCGCCGAGCGTCCAGCGGGCTTTCCTGGGAAGGTGTGGTTCAGATCATAGCCGTCGGGAAAGCGCCGTACGCCGCTGTGAAATGCCGGCATGTTGACGATCGGCGCACCGATCAACGTACCCGCCATCGACGAGTAGTCGAGCTCCTCGATCACGTTGTGGATGATCCGGATGCCATTGAGCTCGTTGCCGTGGATCGCCGCCGTCACGCCGACGACAGGTCCAGGCTTCGCGCCGCGGGCGACGATGAAGGGGACATCGATCGGGCCGCTCGAGGCGGTCTCGAACATTCGGACGAAGAAGTCGCTCCGCGTTCCCCGGGGAAACTGCTCCGGGTCGAGGGCGCGCAATTTCGTCCGCGGTCGGCGCTCGTGGCGGTGGATGATCGTCGTCATGCCCGTCCTGGTGAAGAGGGTTTTTTTTGGCTCCGATCGGGTATATGATAGCCCACGTACGAACAAGGCCCCAACGCAGCGAGAGTTTGAATGGTTGTATCAAATGATTCGAAGGAACGTCAAGTGCGCCACGCGGCCGCGGTCCCCCCGGGAAGCTATCAATACGAAAAGCATTTCTATCCGAGGGTGCTCAACGCGCAGCTGCATCCGCTCGTCTCGTTCTTTCTCAATCTCTCGAACGAGCGGATCATCCATCGGTACTGCCACCTGAATCCGCAGGTGATCCCGCCGGTGCTCGACCGGGTGTTGCGCTATCAGCCGCAGTACTTTCACTGGGCTGGGTCGGACCTGTTCAACGTCACCACCGAGACCGGCGACCAGCAGATGGTCGTGATCGAGACCAACTCCTGCCCATCGGGTCAGAAGTCGATGCCGCTGCTCGACGAGAATCAGGAGCAAGGTGGCT
This sequence comes from Myxococcales bacterium, assembly GCA_020430585.1. Lineage (GTDB taxonomy): Bacteria > Myxococcota_A > UBA9042 > JAGQJP01 > JAGQJP01 > JAGQJP01. Next base: position 6,423 of record JAGQJP010000248.1, read on the forward strand.
ACGGCCGTCTGATGCGCGACGTCTTCCTGCGTTTGACCGACGAAGCCAAGGGGATCGAGGGTGGCCTGGCGATGGTCTACGACAAGAACCCGATGGAGACCACCGGATACGCGGCGGCGATGGCCGACGTGATGCACGAGCCGGTCTGGCTCGTCGAGTTCTACGACAACGATCCCAACCCGCCTGTGCGCTTCGAGAATGGCTTGATGCACGTCCGTGACGCCGAGGGCGCCTGGCACCCGATTCGCGCCGCGATGCGCTACGTGACCCAGCGTCCCTGGTCTCGGATCCCGCCGATGACGCGCACGGTGATCCTGAACCCGGTGCTCGCCTGTCTCGCCGGCGGTCGCAACAAGCTCGTCGCGGCGAAGGCCTACGACCTCTACAACGCCGAGCTCTCGGGGACGGGCCTGCAGATCAAGACGCCGTACACGATTCGAGACGTGCGCAAGGTCGAGATACCGCTCTGGATGAAGAGCCTCGGCGGCTACGGCGTGATCAAGGTTCCCTACAGCAACGCGGGCCAGGGCGTCTATACGATCACCAACGAGCGCGAGCTCGACGAGTTCATGGAGCGGGACTACAAATACGATCAGTTCATCGTCCAGAGCCTCGTCGGCAACTCGAGCTGGAGCTCACGCAGCGGCACCGGGCGCTATTACCACGTCGGCACCTTGCCCTCGAAGAAGCTCAACATCTTCGTCGCCGACCTGCGGATGATGCTCTGCAGCACCGGCGAAGGTTTCCGACCATTGGCGATCTACGCCCGACGCTCCCGCTTGCCGCTCACCGAATCTCTCGACGGGACCGAGAACTCGTGGGATATGCTCGGGACCAACCTCTCGATCAAGAAGCCCGACGGCACCTGGGACACCGACACTCAGCGATTGATGTTGATGGACCGCAAGGATTTCAACACCTTGGGCTTTGGCGTCGATGACCTGATCAAAGGCTTCATCCAGACGATCCTCTCGGTGATCGCGATCGACAAGATGGCGACGACGCTGGTGACCAAGAAGGGGAAATTTCGACGTAAGCTCTATCGCTCGCTCAATACCGACGAAGTGTTGCTCAACGAGATCATCGAATGAGCGGAGGTCCGGTGCAGCACAACGAGATGAAGTTCACCGCCTTCGCGGCGACGGACAAGGGGAAGAAGCGCGAGGTCAACGAGGACGTCTTCTTGATCGACCTCGACAACCTGCTCTTCATCATCTCGGACGGAATGGGCGGCCAGGCTGGCGGAGAGCTGGCTGCGCAGACGACGGTCTCGGCATTGCACGAGCACATCAAGGGCAACATCTCACGCTTTCGACGACGGTACCTCGAGCCCGACGGCCGCCAGCGTGTGCTCGAACTGATCGATGACGCGGTGCAGCACGCCTGTCGGACGGTCTACGACCTCTCGCGCAGCAAACCGGGGTATGTCGGAATGGGCGCGACGATGACGCTCTTGTTCATCCTCGGACACCACGGCTTCATGGCTCACGTCGGCGATAGCCGGCTCTATCTCAAGCGTCGCGGGATGGTTCAGCTTTTGAGCCGCGACCAGACACTGGCCGCCGACTTGGTGAGCAAGGGGCTACTCGATCCGAAGGAGGCGCGAACGCACCAGAGCGCTTCCGTGTTGCTCCAAGCGATCGGCGAGCATCCGGCGGTTCAGGTCGAGACCTTCAGCCTCGAGGTTCTCGCCGAGGACACGTACATGCTCTGCACCGACGGGCTCTCGGCGTACCTCAACGGACACCGCGATCTGCTTCCGTTTCTGACCCGCGACGATCTGGCGTCCGTCCCGCGAGAGCTGGTTCGGCGCGCCCTCGACGGCGGTGGTCGCGACAACGTGACCGCGCTCGTCGTGCGGGCGAGCGCGAAAGAGAGCCATCAACGCCAGCAGGAGCAGCGAACGGGCGAGTTCGACCTGACCTTCGACCGCGTGTTCGCCTCGTCGCTCTTCAATACGTTGATCTTTCGCGAGCTCGTGATGGTGCTCTCGTTGGCCGACATCAAGCGCTACGAGCCCGGGGAGCCGGTCGTCGAAGAGCAAGAGGAGAACGACTCGATCTACATCGTCCTCGAGGGGCAGCTCTCACTCTCGATCGGTGGACGGCCGATGCGCTACCTCAACCCTGGCGGGCTCTACGGCGATTCGACCCTGCTCAAGGTCGGCCCGGTGCAGGGAACGCTGCAGGCGGTTCAGCCGACGCGGGTCCTGAGCATCAAGACCGAGCAGCTCAACGATCTCCTCAAGCGCCACCCCCGGATGGGCAACAAAATCCTGAAAAACCTCGCCCTGCGCTTCTATCTGCGCCTCGAGCACGTTCTGCAAGAGCTCGTCGTGGATTGATCGAGGCGATATGTCGCCAGATTGTGTCGCCGGTTTCGCGACATGTCGCAACTCGCATGCCCATCGCTCGATGACATCGCCCTGTTTTCAACAGGTTGCCGTGTGCTCGGGGATTGGTCCGATTCTTGAGTAAGCGGCGATCAGTGAAACCTCGCTCGGCACCGTATGCCCGAATTCGATCTCAGCGTGGATCAGGTTGACGCCGACTTGTGGCGCGTCTCGGTGCGTTCCGAACACGGGCTCGTCGCTGGGCTGCTCGACGAGGTCGTCGCCGAGGTCCAGCGCTCGATCGCCCACGCCGTCGATCGCGAACGGTTCGAGCTGGCGTTGTTCTCGGTCTCCCTCGTGACACGGCCGCCGCACGTCGGCTTCGACACGATCTGGCTCGTCGTGCCCCGATTTCACGACGTCGGAGAAGGGCCAACCCGCGAAAGCGAACGACATCGCCGCCAACTCGCCGAGAGCGCCTCGACGCTCGTCACGTTTCAACGGAGACGTCAGCATCGCACGCTCTCCAAACGCTGATTGAGTGGTTCCGCGCGCGATCGGCCGTGCTCGATCGAGCCGACGAGCTCTGTTCGCGGGCGGCTCGAGATGGCCCGGCCGCGTCAACGGCGCCGTTGGCCGTTCTGAGGCATCAGGGGCGCAGGCCCAGGCGTTTGATCGTGCTCTGCAGCGTGGAGGGCGGAACGCCCAAGAGAGCTGCGGCCCCTTTCGGACCGGAGATGCGGTTGCCCGCGTCGTTGAGCGCCGAGAAGATCTCGAGGGCCATCGCGCGCTCCATTCGGGTGAGGCTCTCGGGTAGCAGATAGCCCGTCGGCACTGCGGTGTCGGCATCGGGTTTGCCGCGCGCCACCGCCGTTTCGGCGCCTCGCGGCTCGATCGTGAGCTGCAGGTGGTTGGTCTTGATCTCGGCACCACCCGAAAGGATCGCGCCCCGTTCGAGCACGTTGCAGAGCTCGCGCACGTTGCCCGGCCAGTGATAGTGCGTCATCGCGTCGACGGCGTCCTCGCTGATGCCGAGATCCGGCGAGCGGAAGCGCATTCGCAGGCGGTCGGTGATGTAGCGTGCCAAGAGTGGGATGTCTCCGAGGCGCTCGCGGAGCGGCGGAACGTGGATCGGGAAGACGTTGAGCCGATAGTAGAGGTCGTCTCGGAAGAGGCGCTCCTCCATCAGCTGTACCAAGTTGCGGTGCGTCGCGGCGACGAGGCGGACGTCGGCGCTGATCTTCTCGGTGCCGCCGACTCGCTCGAAGGTCCACTCCTGGAGCACGCGCAACAGTTGGGCCTGGGCCACCGCGGGTAGCTCACCGATCTCGTCGAGGAAGATCGTCCCCTTTTCGGCGAGCTCGAAACGGCCCAGGCGCCGTCGATCGGCGCCCGTGAAGGCGCCTTTCTCGTGACCGAAGAGCTCGGAGAGCGCCAACTCGGGCACGAGGACCGAGCAGTTGACCGCGACGAACGGCTGGTGGCTGCGGTCCGACATCTCGTGAATCGCCTTGGCCACCTGCTCCTTGCCGGAACCGGTCTCGCCGATGATCAAGACCGGGGTCGTCGTCGGCGCGACCAGGCCGACCTTCTCGATCACGTCCCGCCAGACGGGAGACTCGCCGATGATCGCCGATCGCTCGCCGCTGGTCCAGGTCGTCTTGCGCGGCTTGCCCGTTGCGGGTGCGCCGGGACGATAGCTCGTCGCCTCATCCTCGATCATCGTCGCGGCGATATCGGTGAAGCTCTTGAGCGTGCGCACGAGCTTGGCGTCGAGAACGACGCGCTTCGGCGACTCGAGCACGATCGCTGCGCGCAGCTTCGCCGCGGTTTGAAACGGTAACACGAGCGTGTAGGTCTCTTTGTCGCGCAGCAGATCGTGCGCTTCGGGCATCAGGCTCTGGCTCAGGGCTGATTCGATGAGCTGCGTGCTCGCCTCGCGCAGCGCCCCCGCGAGGGCACCCGAGACGCTCAAGTCGAGCTGTGCGTTCTCGAGACCCGGTGCCGCCATCGGCCCGGCGACGGTGATGACCTGCATCTTGTCGCCGCCGATTTGCACCAGCACCACCGCCAAAAACGCGTCGACCACGTCGCAGATCGTGGTGAGCAGCTGTTGCAAGCGCGATGGAACGATGTTCAACCTGCCTCCTGGCCTCTGAATCGAGTTTACGATAGCTGATTTTCGTCGGCGCGCCAACCGCATATTCGCGTCAGATCGCGCGATCTCGCCACCGTCGCATCGGAGGCCGCGAGCTGATGATATACCGCGACCCGGCCCAGGAGCCGGTGCTGCAGACGCGCGACGCAGCGATCACACGTGCGCTATTCCACGCGCTGGAGTCGCCGTGAGCCGACGAAGACCTCGCCGGTCGTGCCGTGGATCGAGACGATGTCGCCGCGCTTGATGCGCTGGCGGATCGCGCCGCTCGCGTCGCGGATCACGGCCTCGTGGCGGAGCGGATCGACATCGAGGTTGACCGCGCTGACAACCCCCGAGTACGCGCGCTTTTCGATGCCGTTGATCGCGACGGCGGCGTGCGAGGTCGATCCGCCTCGGGCCGTGAGCAGGCCCCCCGCCGAGATGATCAGCGGGATGTCTTCAGGGGTCGGGTTTTCGATCACCAGCAACAGGCCGTCGACGTCGTCACGCTCGCCGAGATTCGTGCGGGAGAGCTCGTTGAGGTCTGCTTCGTCGAAAATCGCCAGGCCGCGGAAGCCCCCTCCGCGCACGCCGAGGCCGCGTGTCGCGGGCTCACCCGGATCGAGGAAACGATCGGTCGCCTGATCGATCTGGGTCTCGGCCCGGCGCGTCTGCAGAACGCTCAGCACGCCACGCTCGACGGTGAACTCGACCTCCTGATCGGTCCCCATCAAGCGGCGGAGCTTGGCGACGACGTGCTTCAGCCGCGTCTCGAGCATCGGCATCAGCTGCTCGAGGTCCCGCACCGGTCGGAACGAGCTCGAGAAGGTGATCCCGCTGACGAGGTCGTCACCGGCAGCCGAGAACTTCACCTCGCCGTCGAGAGCGCGCACCCCGTGCTCCATCGGGAAGGTACGCGTGATCACGCCGGTCAGTGAGGCGAGGGTCTCGTCCATCCCAGCCTCGATCATCTCGTTGCGGCCGTTGCCGAAGGCCATCTCCTGGACGATCGCCGCCGTGTGCCAGCTGTGGGCGATGCCCTTGATGTCGCGGAAACGGCGCGCCGTCGGCGTGTCCCACGAGCGGAACACCGCGCGGGTCGCGCCGGCGAGCTGACGTCGCGGCTCCGCGAGCACGGCGTCGAGCTCGTCGCCCAGGCCCTCGTCGCGCAGCACGCGCTTGGTCGCCTCGCTGATCTCGCGCATCGCTTCCCACGGCAGCTCGTGCTTGTATCGCACGCCATAGCGCTCCTTGGCACGCTCGACGAGATCGTGGTGCTCGATGTCGACGCCCCAGACCGAGCTCGCATACGAGGCCAGGAAGCGACGGTAGGAGTCGTATGCGCGCCAGGGACCATCTTCGGCGAGACGCTCGGCGATCGCGTCGTTCATGCCGACGAAGACCACCGTCGAGAGGATGCCGGGCATGCTCAGTACCGACCCGCCGCGCACGGCGAGAAGCAAGGGGCTCCCGTCGGCGCTGGCGAAGCGCTTCGCGTGGCCGTCGCGTCTGGCGATGTCCTGCTCGAGGGACGCGACGTGGGCGTCGAGCTCGCGCTGTAGACGGTCGACGTCGCGCTCGTAGAGTTTCGAGCGGCCGTAGGAGGTGGGCAGGATGAACCCGTCTCGGGTCGGGATGTTGAGGTAGCTGATGTAGAGCAAGCCGCTGCCCTTGCCGCCGTAGATTTCGCGCAGGCTTCGGCCTTCGCTGTCGTCCTCGAGGGCCTGGGCGATCGTGCTCCGGTGCGAGAGGTGGATCACGGGGTCGAGCAAGCTCGTCGTGCCGCTGTCGGCCGGGCCCGGTACGGCTGGCGCGTCGCTCGGTCTCTGGGCGATCTGCTGGCGAACCGACGTCGCCACGAGGTCCGCCACGTGGATCATGCTGTTCAGGTCGTGCATGTAGCGGTGGATGTTCGCCAAAATCTGCTGCAAGTCGGCGGCGGGAATCCCGAGCCGAGCGCCCATCCGTTCGTAGGGTTGCGTCACGCGCTGCCGCACGCGGTGGTAGACGCGTTCGACGCTGCGCAACACGTCGAGCAGCTGCGCGTCGCTCCGTCCGACGTCCGAGAGCATCGTCGCGAAATCGCGGAGCTCGCGCGAGTGAAGCCCGTCGAAGTCGAGGTTCATCGCCGTCAGCCGGATGATCTCGAGACACTGAGAGCGATCGACGCCGCGCTCCTGGTTCTGTGAGATCAAGTGGCGGACCATCAAGTAGCCCATCTCCTCGAGCAAGCCTTCGAGCTGGAAAAAGAAATAGCGCTGCTCGTCGAAGGCGGGCCGCTCGAGCAGCCCCACCAGTCGCTGGCGCAGAGCGCGGACGCGGACGAAGGCGTCGAAGAAACGCTCCTCACGTTGCGCCGTGACGGCCTCGTCCAGCGCCGCGAAGAGCGGATCGCGATGCGCGGCGTTGAGATCGGTGAAGAACTGTCGCGCTCCGTCGCGAAGAGCGGTGGCGACGGTCTCGACGTCGAGGTTGGGATCCTCGGGTCGGAGCTCGGCGATCTCCGCGAGTTGCGTCCGCATGCGTTCGCCCAGCTTTGCGGGCCAGGAGAAGCTCGCGACCTTGGCATCGAGCAGCCGCAGGTGGTGATAGGTCGACCAGCGGTTGCGCGCCCGAAGCCCCTCGGCGATCAGCGTCTCGGCCTCGCCCTCGAGCGAGCTGCCGAACTCGCAACGGGTCAGCGATTCTTGGTAGCTCACCTTCCACTCGTCGATGCGGCTGACGAGCTCGGAGCTGCCGAGCAGGCGACGTAGATCCTCCACCACGCGCCCC
>JAGQJP010000249.1 GCA_020430585.1 Myxococcales bacterium
CGCAAACCCGCCTGATCTGGCTGCGCGCCGAGATCGCGAGTTGTCTCGCCCGAGTGGCGTCAGACCCAACGGTGCGCCCGCTGCTCGCCGTCGACGATCCAGCGGAGACGCTGCGGGGGCTGCTCGAGGGGCGACAGCGGTTCTACGCTGCCGCGGAGATGTTCGTCGACACCGACGGGCGCTCGATCGAGACGATCGTCGACGAGATCGAGCGCAGGCTGCGGCCTGCACCCGAGGCGGTGCGGGTCGAGCTCGGCGAGCGAAGCTACGAGGTGCGCTTCGGCACCCGGGGGATCGCCCAGGTCGCCGACGAGTATCTGCAGGCCTTTGCGGCGCGGCGCGCGGTGGTGGTCACCGACAGCAACGTGGCGCGCCACTACGGGGACGACCTGATGCGCGCGTTCGGCGCCAGAGGTGTCGAGCTGAAGCTCGAGGTGGTCCCCGCGGGCGAGGCCTCCAAGAGCCTACGCGTGGTCGAGGAGTTGCTCGACGCGCTGATCGCTTGGAAGGCGGACCGCAAGACACCGCTCGTCGCTTTCGGCGGTGGTGTCGTCGGTGACCTCGCGGGCTTCGTGGCGGCGACGTTGTTTCGCGGCGTGCCGTTGATGCAGGTACCGACGACGCTTCTGGCGCAGGTCGACAGCTCGATCGGCGGCAAGACGGGGGTCAATCACAGGCTGGGCAAGAACCTGATCGGCGCATTCTACCAGCCTCGCGTGGTCTACGTCGATCCGAGCTTCCTCGAGACGCTCCCCGAGCGGGAGTATCTCGCGGGCCTGGCGGAGGTCGTGAAGTACGGGGCGATCGCGGACGACGCACTATTTCGCCTGCTCGAGCGCGAGGTTGAGGCGATTGTGCGGAAAGATCCCGAGATTTTGGCTACAATCATACGTGAGTCCGTCGCGATCAAAGCCGATGTCGTCTCGCGAGACGAGAAAGAGGGCGGATTGCGGGCGATTCTGAACTACGGCCACACCCTCGGACACGCGATCGAGGCGGGCGCAGGGTATGGCACGCTGCTCCACGGAGAGGCCGTGGCGCTGGGCATCGTCTGGGTCAATGATCTCGCGGCCGAGGTCGGTGGGAGCGCCCTCGGGGAGGATGCCGTTCGGATTCGAGATCTGCTCGCACGGTTGCGGCTTCCCGTCGACTACGCGCCGTATCAAGATCCGGAGCTGGTCGCGCTGGCGAGTCACGACAAGAAGACGCGGGGACGGGCGATCGAGCTCGTCCTGCTCGAGAGGATCGGCGCTGCAGAGCGCCGGTCGATAGAACAGTCAACGTTTCTCGCCGCAGCATGTCGCTGCGGCTAGTTCGGTGAAGCGCTATGGAGGAGCGATGAGGTCCCCATCCATAACGAAAGCGACGCTCGTGCTCGGCCTGCTGGTCGGGTTGGGGCTGTCCAACGTCAACTGTGTCGTCAACAACAAGAACACCTTCGTGATCGTCGGAAACGTCTTTCAGGAAGGTGATACCTGCCAGTTGACGGCCTCCACCACCGAGTTGCGTACGTTCGGCACGCTGGACCTCGCGATGGCGAAAGAGTATGACCTCTTTCCCGTGCTGTCGAACCGGTTGCCCAACCAGATCGCCATCACAGGCAACGTCGACACCACGGTAGCCTCGAACGACATTCGTGTGAAGCGCTACCGCATCTCGCTGAAGTCCTCGGGGACGGCGACCGAGTACGATCGCACGCTCGAGGTCAACTCGAACTTCATCATCACCGCCGGCGGGACGTTGAGCGTACAGGTACTGCTCGTTCCGCCGCAAGTGATCAACGAGCTGCGGCAAGACGCGGTCTTCAATGGCAACGTGTCCGATGTTCGCCAAGTTCGCGTCGAGCTCAGCGCGCGGCTCAAGTTCTACGGTGAGACCCTCGCGGGTTGGGGTGTCGAGACCGATTGGTTCAACTATTCGATCCTGCTCTGTCGCGGCTGCCTCTCGTCGGCGGAGGACATCAAGGTCGCCGATGGTGAGACCTGCTTCGGCTCGCCAGACGCGGCGCAGCTGAAGGGTGGTTGTAGCCTCGGCCAAGACCTCCCCGTCGACTGCCGACTCTGCACGCAGAATGCGAACTCCGAACAGGACAAGGCGTTCTGCGTCCCCTGATCCGGGCACCAACAAACCGCGACCGCTCACCCGCCAGCCTTCGAATCTCTCCGTTCCACAGCTTGACTTTCCCGGCGACTTCAATATGGTAGATCGTCAACGTGGCGGAGGGAACCGTGGTCGACGCGCGATTCGTGATTCTGGTGCTCAATGGACCAAACCTGAACCTCCTGGGGACGCGCCAGCCCGAGGTCTATGGTCGACAAACCCTCGACGAGATCAACGGCGAGCTTTGCGAGCTCGCGTCCGAGAGCGACTGTGAGTTGCGCTTTCTGCAGTCGAACTTCGAGGGCGAGCTCGTGACCACGATTCAAACGCAGGGCCCGGAGTGCGATGCGATCATCATCAACCCCGCGGCATACACGCACACGAGCATCGCGATTCGAGACGCGCTGCTCGCCGTGGGCAAGCCGACGATCGAGGTTCATCTCTCGAACGTCCACGCTCGCGAGCCCTTCCGGCACCACTCGACGATCGCCGACATCGTCGTCGGGCGGATCATGGGATTTGGGAAACGTTCCTACGAGCTGGCTCTGTTGGCCACCATCGGACTGTTGCAAGAGAGAGGTTGAACGATGCCGTACAGCACCGCGGAATTCCGCAAGGGTCTGAAGATCGAGATCAGCGACGAGCCCTACGTGATCGTCGATTTCCAACACGTGAAACCCGGAAAGGGCGGCGCGTTCGTGCGCACCAAGCTCAAGAGCCTGCTCAACGGCGCGGTGGTCGACAAGACCTTCCGCAGCGGGGAGAAGGTCGGCGAGCCGGCCCTCGAACAGAAGAACGCTCAATATCTCTACGGAGATGGAGAGATGTATCACTTCATGGACAACGAGTCCTACGAGCAGTTCGGCCTGACCCCCGAAGTGTTGGGGGACGCGGTCCACTACCTCAAGGAAAACACCGAGATCCAGGTGCTGTTCTTCCGCGGCAAGGCGATCAACGTCGATGTCCCGACCTTCATCGAGCTCCGCGTCACCCAGACCGAGCCGGGCGTTCGGGGCGACACGGCGACCAACGTCACCAAGCCGGCGACCCTCGAGACGGGCTACGTGGTGAACGTGCCGCTCTTCATCAACGAGGACGACGTGATCAAGATCGACACCCGCGACGGCTCGTACGCGTCGAAAGTGACCGGCTGAAACGCGCCGCTAATGGCTATATCACTAGCCGAAAAAACATTGCATCCTGCGGAGATCTCCTTAGAATGACACTGTAGCCCTGCGCGCCGTTCGGGTCGCCAAGAGTGCCCCGCGCGCAGTCCGGGTCATGAAAAGGTCGCGTCGTCTTGAACAAAAGCAAAATCATCGCCACCGCCCAGAAGTTCCTTCAGAAGGGGCAGTTTTCGAAGGCGATCAAAGAGTACCTGAAGATCGTGGCCGAGGATTCGAACGACATTCGAACCTGGCTGAAGATCGCGGATCTGTACTCCAAGAGCGGCGACCTGGTGAACGCGACCGAGACCTATCGCAAAGTCGCCGACTACTACGCGAAGCAGGGTTTCTACCTCAAGGCCGTCGCGGTCAACAAACAGATCCTCAAGATCGACCCGAACCTCGTCGACGTTCACATCGAGCTGGCCAATCTCTACAAGCAGCTCGGCCTCCTCGGCGATGCGATCGCCCAGTATCAGAGCGTGATCGCGCAGCTCGAGTATCAGGGACGGCGGGTCGATTCGATCGAGGTCTTCCGCAAGATGCTCGAGCTCGA
>JAGQJP010000250.1 GCA_020430585.1 Myxococcales bacterium
ACCCAGCGCAGCTCGAGACGCTGCGCCTCCTTTTGCGGCATCCCGACGTACGTCGGCGCTTCACGATCGTCATGCTGCACCACCACGTGACGCAGACACCGATCGACGACAGCCAAAACGGCGTCGTCCGACGTCTCTACGACCGGATCGAGCGCAGCTTCATGGACAAGCTGGATAACGCCCGCGAGGTCAAAGAGCTGCTCACCCGCTCGCGGGTCGACCTGATCCTCCACGGCCATCAGCACCACACCTACAAGACGTTCATGGGCAATATTCGCGTCTTCTGCTCGGGCTCGTCGATCTACCCCGGCACCGACGGGGACATCCGCCCGTTCTACGAGATCTACACGCTCCAGGACCTTCATCTGAGCGTCGAATCGTGGTACCACGACGGGCAGACATTCGTCTCGGCCTGCCCGGTCTGACGCCGTGCTCGCGGATTCGGCAGAAGACCCGTTGCCGCCTTGACTTTTTCAGGGGCCTACAATAGGATTCGAGTTCGTTTTGCCGCCGCAGCTGCGCTGTGCCGGAAACCAGCTGGACGTGACCGAATGCAGACCTGTTCCTCTCGATTGCTCGTTGTGACCCTCTGCTTCCTGCTGCTCGTCGTCTCTGCGATGGATGCTGTCGGCGCAGAACCGGAAGGCAAGAAAAAGGGCCCGCGCACGAACACCGATCACGATGTCAAAGCACGGCCCTATCTCTTCTTCGAGCTACACGGCTATTTTCGCCTGCGCAGCGACCTGTTCTACCGCCTCGACCTCGGCGTCAAGGACACCGCGCGCTACGTGTTGCCCCTCTCGGAGAACAAAGCCAACCACCGCGGCCATGGCGCCAACACGATCGCTGGCGCCAACATCCGTTTGCGCCTCGAGCCGACGCTCAACATCGGCGAGAGCTGGAAAATCCACGCACAGTTCGACGTGCTCGACAACCTGGTCCTCGGCTCGACGCCCAATTTCCACAAAGACAGCGCGCTCTCGCCTCTCGCCTTCTTCACGCGCACGGGGGCACCGCCGCAAGACGGCACGAACAGCTTCATCGATTCGATCCGCGTCAAACGCGTCTGGGCCGAGTGGACGCTCTTCAACTTCCTCACCGCTCGCATCGGGCGGATGCCGCACCACCTCGGCCTGGGGATGTTGCACAATGCGGGCCGTCACTGGGACAGCGACTTCGGCGACTCGATCGACCGGCTCTACTTCGAGGTGCCGATCCCGAACAAACGCATCCCGCTGCGCATCGGCGCGTCGTGGGACTACTTCTCGGAAGGAGCGATCAGCACCCTCGGTAGCGACTACTTCGGCCAGGGCTACGATCTCGACCAACTCGACGACTTTCACCAGTGGATGGTCATCTTCTACAGCAAGCCCGTCTCCGTCGCCGAGAAGGATCACCGCAAAGAGCAGCTCAACAGCGTCGGCCTCAAGTCGGTCTTCATCGACTGGTCGGTGGCCAACCTCTTCCGCGTGCAACCGCTGGCGACGGACCGACAAGATCAGCGGCTGCCCTCGCTCTGCCGCAGCGTCCCCGACTCGACGTCGATCGGCGTGCTCTACGACTGCTACGCCCTGAGCGCCCGGGACGCCTTCTTCTGGATTCCCGACGTCTGGTTCAGCCTGAACTTTCAACCAAAGCGGCACCACCGCTTCCGGATCGAGGCCGAGTTCGCCTACGTCTTCGCCAACATCAAGACGACGCAGGTCCTCGGCGGCACCGATAGCCGCAAGCAGCTGCGTCAGTGGGGGCTGGTCACGCAGCTCGAGTACCGCTACAAGAGCCGCCTGCGCATCGGCCTCGAGGTCGGCGTCGCCTCGGGCGACAACGCCGAGTTCTTCGGCATCCTCGACGGTCAGAACCTGGTCGCCGCCAAGGACTCCGAGTTCCTCAGCACACCGACGGTGGCGAACAATCGCCGCGTGCTGAACTTCAAGTTCAACCGCGACTACCACGTCGATCTGATCCTCTTCCGCGAGCTGATCGGCGCCGTGACGAACGCGCTCTACATCAAGCCGAGCGTGCACTACTGGTTCATCGACCGCGACGGGCACCGCCTCGGTGGTGAGTTGGCGCTGATCTGGGCCCGGGCGCTCGAGAAAGACGCCACGCCTGGCAACGTCGTCGACTACGGCGTCGAGACCGACCTGCGCCTGACCTACTACTTCCGCGAGCTGGCGATCGCCCGGATCGAGTACGGGATG
>JAGQJP010000251.1 GCA_020430585.1 Myxococcales bacterium
ACCATACCGAGAACGGCAGCGATTGGCAAGCGCTTGACGGTCGACGCCGGAAAGGGAATGAATAGTGGGTCGGCTCCTGTTGCGTTGATATCGGGGTGAGAGGCTCGTGATGACTCGTTGGATTGAGATCTGGGCGGTCTGTGTGTTGTACACGGCCCTCGTCGCGCCCCCGGCTGCCGCGTCGACGGCACCGTCGTTTCCCGAACGCAAGGCAGAAAACGCCGCGTATCACCGCGCTCCGCACATCGAAGTGGCGTTGATCGCGAACGTGCGCACGATCGTGCCCGGGAAGCCATTCCGGCTGGGCATTCACCAGCGCATCGAAACCCATTGGCATACGTACTGGAAGAATCCGGGAGATTCTGGCCTCGCGCCCACCGCACGCTGGTCGGCCCCCCCGTCGATCACCGTCGATCCGCTTCGCTGGCCGACGCCGCGCCGGATTCGCGTCAAGCACCTCGCCAACTATGGGTACGAGAGCGATGTATTGCTGATCGCACCGGCGCGGGTCGCTCCATCGCTCGAAGGCAGCGACGTCACGCTTCAGGTCGAGTTTTCCTGGCTCGTCTGTCGCGAAGAGTGCATCCCCGGCAAAGCCAACTTGACCTTGCGACTGCTGATCGCGCGGGGTGACCGCCCACCGACACCCGCAAATACGGCTCTTTTTGCGACGTTCCACGATCGGATGCCGCGCGACGCGAGCGGAATCGGTACCAAGCTGTTCGAGCGCGGGGAGCGCCTCGAGCTCGTCGTCGATCGCCTGCCGCTGATGACCGGCGAGCGGGTGATCGCCTTTCTCCCCGCCACGCCCGAGGTGGTCCACAACGCCGAGAAAGAGCGCATCAAGCTGGACAAGGGAATTTTGCGCGTCGACCTGGCGAAGAACGAGTATTTTCAGCGCCCGCGGGGATCCGTCGAGGGAGTCCTGGTCGCGCAGCTCGGGACACGGCGAACGGGGTGGCGCGTATTCGCGACGTTCGTCGGCACGCCGCCCGGGACGCAAACGCCCAACGGCAAGACGCCGAACGGCAAGACGCCGAACGGCAAGACGCCGAACGGCAAGACGCCGAGTAGCATCGACCAGACGAGACCGGCCAAGGCCCCCTCGATCGACCGGGATCCGAAGAGGGGCGGCGACGGCCCAGCGATTCGCGAGCTCTTCCGTGGCTGGCAGCCCTTCGGCGGCGTCGAAACGAAGCAGAGCCCTTGGATCGAGCTGTTGCAGACAATCCTCTTCGCGCTGATCGCGGGTGTGATGCTGAACTTGATGCCCTGCGTCTTTCCCGTGCTATCGATCAAAGTGATGCACATCGTCGAGCAGGCGGGCGGCGAGCGGCGGAGGATCCGCGATCACGGCCTCGTCTTTCTCGCTGGCGTGTTGACGACGTTCTCGGTGTTGGCGGTGATGCTACTCGTCTTCCGCGCTGCCGGTAGTCGAATCGGTTGGGGCTTCCAGCTGCAGGAGCCAGCGGTCGTCTTCGCCCTGGCAGCGGTGCTCTTCGGCGTCGGCCTCAACCTGAGCGGCCTCTTCGAGGTTGGCGAGACCGTGATGGGCGTCGGACAATCGCATGCGCAGAAAGGCGGCTTCGCCGGCAGCTTCGCCTCGGGAGTGCTAGCGGTCGTCGTCGCGACGCCGT